>JAFAVZ010000538.1 GCA_019242175.1 Acidobacteriota bacterium | reverse complement strand
GTGCTCGACGGCATCGCCTCGCTACTCGACAAAGCTTTCCTCCGCCGCGATCCGGTCGGGCGCGACGACGAGCCGCGTTTCGCCATGCTGGAGACGATCCGCGAATACGGCCTCGAACGTCTCGTCGAGAGCAAGCAGTGGGATGCGCTGCGGCTGACGCACGCCCGCTTGATGGCGGACATCGCGGAGGAGAACGAACAACAGGTCGAGCGGCTGGCGCTCGATGCCGACAACTTCCGCACCGCGCTCGAGTCGGCGATCGCCGTCGGCGAGACGGAGCTTGCGTTGCGGCTGGCGGCGCCGCTCTGGTGGTTCTGGTATCTCCGCGGGCTCTACACCGAAGGGCGGCGTTGGCTGCGACAGGTGCTCGCGTTGCCTGGCGCAATGGAGGTTCTCATCTGCTCCCGCGCGTTGACCGGCGCCGGCGCGTTGGCGTTTCTCCAGTGCCAGTACGACGAGGCGACGACGCTCCTCGATACGGCGATCGAGCTGTCGCGCCGCCATGGCGATCGGATGAGCCTCGCGCAGTCGCTGCAGTTTCGCGGGAGCATCGCGCGGGAGCGGGGAGAGTACGAACGCGCCGTCGATCTCCATCAGCTCTCGCGCACGTTGTGGGAGCAGCTCGAAGACCGGGCAAACGTCGGTCGGTCGCGCAACTACATCGCCTTCGCGTCCTGGCTGCACGGCGATTTCCAGCGCACGTTCGAGCTGTGCGAAGGCACGCTGGAGCTGTTCCGCGAACGGCGTGACGTCGAAGGCGTCGTTTGGTCGTTGCTCAATCTCGCCGCGGCGCTCTTCTACTCCGGCCGGCTCGATGCGGCGCAGGAGCGCTTGGACGAATGCCTCACCTGGTCACGGGATGCCGGCTTCCAGGAAGGCATCGCCTGGTCGCTGCATCTCCTCGCGCTCGTGCTCCGCGCGCGAGGCGAGGGCGACGCGGCGAAGCTGCTGCAGGAGAGCCTGCGCATCCACTGGGAGCTGGGCGATCGTTGGCGCACGGCCAGTCTCCTCGAAGCGATGGGCGGCGTCCGCCGCGATCCCCGCCTTCTCGGCGCCGCCGCCGCACTGCGTCGCCAACTCAGCGTTCCGGTGCCGCCGGTCGAACGGCCGCAGCTGGAAGCCGATCTCAAAGCGGTCGGCATCGTGGACTGCGGCGTCGACGAGGCGATCGCGATCGCGCTGTCAGCGGACGAGCTCTAGCCGCGTTCGCCGACCGCCTGCGACCTCGATCACGCGCGTGTTCGCCAGCAGCGAGTACGGATCGGCGTTGACCAGCTCGACGAGCTGTTCGTGCATCGCCGCGCGCAATTCGGGATCTTCATCCGCCGGCGCTTCGATCTCATCGGAAAGCACGACGAGCAGGTCGACGTGCGGCATCGCCGTCGCCGCGAGCTCCGCGGCCGATGCGAGCAACTCGCAATCGCGCGGCGCGCGGCGGAGGTCCATCAACGCGAGGATGTAGGCGAGGAAGTCGAGCGGAGCACGCTCCGCAATCACGTTCGCGCCGGCTGGATGCGTGCGCAGCCGTTCGACGGAAATCTCGAGCTGCTGGAGAAAGTCATCGACTTCGACCGATGCATTGTCGAGCCACTCGTACGGCTCGGGCTCATGCGCGTACTCCGGATGCGCTGCGAGAAAATCCTCAATCAGCGTGCTCTTGCCCGAGCCGTGCGTCCCTGAGATCGCGATGCGCACGCGTTATTCGCTGTCGTTGTTTCCGGCGAGATGCTTCCCGCGATTTCCCGGCAGCTCGTTGTGATTCCGCACACCGCCGCGACGGCGGCGCCGACGGCGACCCGGTCCGCGCTGGCCTTCCGCCGACGCGTCGGACGTCGGCGTCTCGTCCTCGTCGTCCTCCTCCGGCTCGTTCTTCGCTTCGTTGCGCGGCGCCTCGTTGCGGCCGGCGAGCTTGTCCTCATCGAGAAGCCAAACCCACTGCGTCGCGGGCTTCGCTTCCGGCGCAGGTGCGGCGGCCGCGGGAGCAGGAGCGGGAGAACCGGCAGCGGCCGGACGTCGCTCCGGACGGCGTTCCGTGCGCGCAACCGGCTTCGCGGCGGCGCGTTCGGGCGTCTCCAGGCGTTTGATGCGAATCAACACGTCCTCGCTGATGCGGCGGTTCACGGCGATGAGGTCCGCGAGCAGCGCAATCAACCAGGTGTGGAAGCCGGTGATGAGGAACACCGCCGCGAGGATCAGCGACTGCACGTGGCCGCCGCGTTCGCCCTGCGCGAGATACCAGAGGAAGCGCGCACCGAGGATGATGCCGGCGAGCATGAGGAGGGAGCCGAGGAAGAAGAACGTCTTCAGCGGCCGATACACGGTGTAGATGCGGAAGATCGTCGCCATCGACTTGCGGAGATATGTTCCGATCCCGCGGTAGAGGCGCGACGGGCGGGTCGGCGCGTTCGTCCGGATGGGAACCGACTGCACGCCGAGGTTGCGGTTGCCGGCCTGGATGACCGTTTCGAGCGTGTATGTGAATGGGTTGAAGACGTTGATCTGCATCGCCGCGTCGCGGGAAAACGCGCGGAAGCCGCTCGTCACGTCGCCGACCGTCAGGCCCGACGCACGCCCGACCGTCCAGCTGCCGAGGCGCTGGAGCATCCTCTTCATCCCCGACATGTGCGGCGAATTCGCCACCTCGCGGTCGCCGATCACCAGCTCCGCCGTGCCGCGCACGATGGGGGAGACGAGCTTCGCGATGTCCGCGCCGGCGTACTGATTGTCGGCGTCGGTATTGACGATGATGTCCGCGCCGAGGCGGAGGGCGGCGTCGATGCCGGCGATGAAGGCGGCGGAAAGACCGCGGTGGGAACGGAGCTGCACGACGTGCGTCGCGCCGGCTTTGCGGGCGGCCTCGACGGTCTTGTCCGTGCTGCCGTCGTCCACGATCAGCGTCTCGATGGACGTGATCCCGTCGATGCGTTTCGGAATGTCGCGGAGGGTCTGGGCGATCGTGGCTTCTTCGTTGAAGGCAGGGATTTGAACGATAAGCTTCATGTAGTGAAAGTCTCAGTCATCATGCCGGTCGAACGGATCGGCGGGGACGCCGAGCGCGCGATCGCTTCCGTTGCGAAACAGGATGCGACGTTTCCATTCGAACTGGTCGTGATCTCGGCCGAAGCGTTGGCGCTCCCCTCCGAAATCCGGGTGCGTAACGTCGTGGAGCCGGATCGTAATCCCGCAACTCGAAGAAATCGAGCGGTTTCCGCGTCGACGGGGGAGCTCCTGGCGTTCATCGACGACGACGCGATCGCCGATCCCTCCTGGCTTCGAACCGCCGCCGCCTACTTCGACGCCCACCCCGAAGTCCTAGCCCTCGGCGGCCCCGATCCGGCCCCGCCGGACTCATCCGACGCCGAGTTGCTCTCCGACACGCTGCTCGCGACGCCTCTCATCGGCAGCGGCGTCGCCTGCCACGAAAACCGGAAGGGGATCTTTCGCATCCGCCGCGCGTCGGATATCGCCCTCGTCAATCTGTTCGTCCGACGCAGTGCTTTCACCGGCTTCGACGAGAAGATCGGCTACATCGGCGAGGACACGGCGCTTTTGGAATCGCTGCTGGAACGCGGGCCGGTCGTCTATCACGATGGCGTGCGCGTCTTCCATCGACGCCGAGCCTTTCCGGGTCCTTATCTGCGCCAACGGTGGCGCTACCGGGTGAAGACGGGGGAGATGCTCGTGCGCGGATCGAAGGCGCATCGCTCGAACCCACGCATTCGGCAGTTCCTGATCGCCGGATCGATGTTCATCCTGCTGTGGCCGCTGCTCCTGATTCCGTATTTGCTGGGGACGCTGATTCTCGGCGCGCGCGTCACACGTTTGCCAATGCGGAAGTGGGGGCTGATTCCGTTCGCGTTTCTGGCCCATCACGCGACGTATTGGACGGGGATCGTGTGGGGGATGATCAGAGCCCGACTGCGCTAGAATCCGTGGCCATTCAATCAGGGGTGTCATTCTGAGCCGCGAAGCCGGCGAAGAATCCGTACCTTCAGGCGCGGCGCGAAATTGGAACGGATCCTTCACAGTCTTCGCGGTGAGGATGACAGCGTCAACCCGAGCCATTGGCGCTAGAATGCCGCCCCTGGCCTGACGGTGGGACCCTGGGCGAAGGCCGCTGCTCGGCGGCGCGTGCGTCTCACAATCCCGAGCCAATCCGTAATCTCGAGGGGAGTCACTTCCATGGATTTTCGTCTCAGCGACGAGCAGCTTCAGATCAAGACGATGGTGCGCGAATTCGGCGAGAGCGAGATCAAACCGCATCTCTCCGAGTGGGATGAAGCGCAGCACTTTCCGGTCGACACCTTCAAGCGCGCAGGCGAGCTCGGGCTCCTCGGCGTCACCCTTCCGGAGGAGTACGGCGGCGCGGGTCTCTCTTACGTCGACTACGTGAACGTCATCGAAGAGCTGGGCGTCGTCGACAGCGGCTTCGGCCTCTCCGTCGCCGCGCACAACTCCCTCGGATCCGGCCACATCTACATCGCCGGCAACGCCGAGCAGAAGAAGAAGTGGCTCTCGAAGCTGACCAGCGGCGAGTGGATCGGCGCGTGGGGCCTCACCGAGCCGGGCTCTGGCAGCGATGCCGGCGGCCTGCGCACGACGGCCGTCAAAGACGGCGACGACTGGGTTCTCAACGGCACGAAGAACTTCATCACCAACGCGACCTACGCAAACATCTCGGTCGTGCTCGCGGTGAATGACAAGAATGCGAAACGCGGCGTCACGGCTTTCGCCATCGAGATGGATCGCCCCGGCATCCGCGCGGGCAAGAAAGAGAACAAGCTCGGCATGCGCGTGAGCGACACGGCGGAGCTGATCCTCGAAGACTGCCGTGTCCCGCAGGAAAACGTCCTCGGCGTGATCGGCGACGGCTTCGTCGACGCCATGCGCGTCCTCGACGGCGGCCGCATCTCGATCGGCGCGCTGTCGGTAGGCATTGCGCGCGGTGCCTACGAAGCGGCGCGCGACTACGCGAAGCAGCGCACCGCGTTCGGCAAACCGATCGCCGACTTCCAGGCCATCCAGTTCATGCTCGCCGACATGGCGACGGAGATCGAAGCCGCGCGTCTGCTCTGCTGGCAGGCGGCGACGGTCAAGGACGCCGGCGAACGGGTCACGCAGTTCTCGGCGATGGCCAAGCTCTATGCCTCGGAAGTGGCGGTACGCGCGACGGAAAAATGCGTGCAGATCTTCGGCGGCTACGGTTTCATCAAGGAGTTCCCGGCCGAGAAGTTCTACCGCGACGTGAAGCTCTGCACGATCGGCGAGGGGACGAGCGAGATCCAGCGGATGGTCATCGCGCGCAACCTCCTGGCGGAGGCGCAGCGCGCTTAGCGCCGTGAGTGAACGTGTCATCCTGAGCCGCGCAGACGGCGAAGAATCCGTACCGATCTCGCGCCGCGCCTGTAGGGTACGGATCCTTCACAGTCTTCGCTGCTCAAGATGACCCCGTGAGATGCCATTACCTTCACCAAGGCCGGCCAGGAAGCGAAACCTCGTGAAGGCCTGGCCGACAAACGCAGCGGGCCGTGCCCGCTCAGGATGACACCGCCCGGTTTCGCGCCATGAGCGATCTCGATCAGCTGAAAGACGCGTTGCTCGCGGGCAAGTACCGCGCGCTGGGCCGCGCGATCTCGCTCGTCGAACGCGATGATCCGGAAGCGGATCGCCTGCTCGCCGCGGTCTATCCGTCGACGGGACGCGCGCGCATCATCGGCATCACCGGCTCGCCCGGCGCCGGCAAGTCGACGCTCGTCGCCGCGCTCGCGAAGCACTATCGGAAAGCTGACCGCAGAGTCGGCATCGTCGCCGTCGACCCGACATCGCCCTTCACCGGCGGCGCCATCCTCGGCGACCGCGTGCGCATGGGCGAGCTCTACACCGACCGTGGCGTCTTCATCCGTTCCATGGCCACGCGCGGCTTCCTCGGCGGAGTGGCCAAGGCGACGAACGACGTGGTCGATCTCCTCGACGCCGCCGGCTTCGACGTCATCCTCGTCGAAACAGTCGGCGTCGGACAGGACGAAGTGGAGATCGTGCGCACCGTGCAGACGAACATCGTCGTCCTGGTCCCCGGCATGGGCGACGACATCCAGGCCATCAAGGCCGGCATCATGGAGATCGGCGACGCCTTCGCCGTCAACAAAGCCGATCGCCCCGGCGCCGACAAGACGGTGACCGAGGTGATGACGATGATGTCGCTGGTGGAGGAGCACGGCGATTGGATCCCGCCGGTCGTGAAGACGATCGCAGCGCAGGATCGAGGCATCGAAGAGCTCGACGCCGCGATCGTCCAGCACTTCGACTACCTCTCGTCATCGGGCGAGCTCGATCGACGGAATCGCGAACGCGTGCGCATCCGCGTCGAGACGCACCTCAAAGAAATGTTCCTCCAGCGCGTCCTCGGCGGCGCGGTCGCGAAGGCCGATTACGAGCAGCTGCTGGAAGACGTTCTGCGCAAGCGCAACAATCCGCACGACGCTGCGGAGAGCGTGCTCGCGCGGGTAAAGTTCCCTGTGTCATCCTGAGCCCCGAAGAGGGCGAAGGATCTCCTGGCCAGGGCGCTGCTCGCTCGTACCAGGAGATCCTTCGCCCTCTTCGCGACTCAGGATGACACCGTAAAACGTTGCCACGTTACAATCCCCGGCCTCATGAAGCTCTCCCGCGACTGGCTCTCCGATTTCGTCGACCTTCTCGATCTCTCCGATGACGAGCTGCAGGCTCGTTTTACGGAGATCGGGCATGCGGTCGACTCGGTCGAGAAGCACGGCGACGACACGGTCTACGACCTCGAGATCACGACGAACCGCGTCGATGCGATGTCCCATCTCGGCATGGCCCGCGAGCTCAGCGCCGCGTTCGGTCGCAACATGCTGAACGAAGCGCCCGAGCCGCCCCAGGCCGGCACCGATGGCAGCGTGAAAATCTCGATCGAGACGCCGGAGATGTGCGGCCGTTTCTCCGCGCTCGTCATCCGCGGCGTCACCGTGAAGCCGTCGCCGGAGATCGTCCGCCGCCGGCTCGAAGCAGTTGGCCTGCGGCCGATCAACAACATCGTCGACGTCACGAACTACGTGATGATGACCCTCGGCCATCCCATGCACGCGTACGACTTCGCGCGCATCGCCGATGCGACGATCATCGTCCGTGCGGGCAAGTCGGGCGAGAAGATGCGCAGCCTCGACGGCGAGATGCGCGCGCTCGATCCGCAGACGGTCGTCATCGCCGACGCACAACATCCAATTGGCCTCGGCGGCGTCATCGGCGGCGCCGAGAGCGAGATCAGCGATTCGACGCGCGACGTAGTGCTCGAGTGCGCGTGGTTCGATCCGTCGGCCATCCGCCGCACCGCGAAGCGCCTCGGCATCAAGACCGATGCGTCGTATCGCTTCGAACGCCGCGTCGATCCGAACGATACGCTCCGCATCCTCGATCTTGCCGCGAAGCTGATCGTCGAATACGCCGGCGGCACACGCGAGACGCCGATCGACATCGTGGCGAAGCCGATCGGGCCGAAGGTCCTCGTCCTCCGCGACGCGAAACTTCACGAAGCCTCCGCCGGCGTCGTCGGCGCCGGCTACGCGCTCGATCTCTTCCGCCGCCTGGGCTTCGGCGCACAGGTGATCGACGGCGGCATCGAAGTCACGGTGCCGACGTGGCGCGGCGACATCCACGAAGAGATGGATCTCATCGAGGAAGTGCTGCGCTTCTACGGCCTCAACAACGTGCCGGCGACGCTGCCGCGCATGACCGTCGGCGACACGCACGACAATCCGCTCATCGCCGCCGAGGACACGATCCGCGACATCCTCGTCGGCTCGGGGCTCGCCGAGGCGATCAACTATTCGTTCATCCGCGCGGAGCACAATCCGCTGTTCTCTGAAGAAGAGCCGGTCATCATCACGAACGCGCTCTCCGAGGCGATCGGGGCGATGCGGTTGTCGCTGATGCCCGGTTTGCTGGAGACCGTCGCGTACAACCGTTCGTACGGCACGCGCGACGGCGCGTCGTTCGAAGTCGGACGCACGTATCACCGCGACGGCGACAAAGTGCGGGAACGACATCGCGTCGCGATCGTGCTGTACGGCTCGATCGGCACGCATTGGGGCGATCAGAAACGCGCCGTCGATTTCTTCGACATCAAAGGCGTCGTCGAGCAGATCGCGGCTAAGCTGCATGTGGAGCTTTCGTTCGCCACCGGGGAGGAGCCGTGGCTGCGAAAAGGAAAGCGCGCGGTCGCGCGTCATGGCGACAAGCGCATCGCGACGCTCGGCTTCCTGGCGCCCGAGGTGCTGCAGAAGTTCGGGATCAAGGGCGATGTGGCGGCGGCGGAGCTCGACATCGAAGCGCTCCTCGGCGCGACCAGCGAGTGGAAGATGGCGCCCGTCGCGCGCGTGCCCGGCATGCCGATGATCCTCGCGATGACGCACGGCCTCGACCTCGAATACACGCGCGTGATCGAGACGATCCGCTCGCTCGAGGTGCCCCATCTGCACGAAGTCGGGCTGCGCGACCGCTTCCCGACAAACGACGGCGTCAAGACGACGCTCGGCATGTGGTATCAGTCTTTCGACCGCTCGCTCACGCAGGACGAGGTGAGCGAGGCGCACAACCGGCTGGGCGAACGGCTCGCCGCGCTGCTGCCGGTGAAGTTGCTTTCACAGGAGACCAAGTGAAAAAGAAGAACGACGAAGACTCGCAGCTGGCGCTCTCCGGCGCCGAAGAAGCAGAAATCCTTGCCCGCCTCGGCGAACGCGTGGAAAAGGCCGTGGCGACGATCCAGGAGCTCCGCCGCGAACGCGATGCGCTGAAGGCGCGCGTGACCGAGCTCGAGGCGCAGGGCGAAGACCTCGACCGCCTGAACCGCGAACGCGGCGAGATCCGCAACCGCATCGAGTCCATCCTCGGCAGCCTGGAGGCTTTGGAGACGGGGGAGGCGGGGGAGTAAGGCGGGAACGGCGTGTCGAAGCCGAGTGTATACATCGAAACGTCGGTCGTCAGCTACCTGGTTGGATGGCTGAACCAGCGCGATCTCGGCGTTGCCTACAACCAGCAGCTGACGCGGGAGTGGTGGTCGCGCCGCCGCGAGGACTTCGAGCTGTTCATCTCACCAGTGGTCTTTGAGGAAGCGAGCAAGGGCGATCCTGCGCTCGCTTCCCAACGACTCGAATATCTGGCTGCATTGAATGTTCTCGACGTCACTGCGGCGGTTCGATCGCTGGCTGTCGTACTTCTCCGCACGGCGGGCATCCCGAAAAAGGCGGAGCTCGATGCGTTGCACATCTCGGTCGCCGCGGTGAGCGGGATTGAGTACCTGCTCACCTGGAATTGCACGCACATCGCGAACGCTGAGATACTGCCGAGAGTCTACGAAGTATGTCGCCGTGAGGGGTACGAGCCGCCATTCGTCTGCACCCCACTCGAGTTGCTCGGAGTTACTGATGGCCGATGATCCTGTCGTCGCAGAGATCCACAAGATTCGCGCCGAACTGTTGGAACAGTACGGCGGCCTGGACGGCTATCTGCGGCATCTCGAAGACGTTCAGCGAGAGCTGCAGAGCCGCATCGTGACGCGGGAGCCGCGTAGACCGAGTGCTCTCGCACGCAAAGTTTCCTGACCGGCGTCCCTTTCTACATCGAAACCCGCTTCACCAGCGCATACAGAAACTGCGCCCCCTCGTAGAACTGCTTCACGCCGACGCGTTCGTCGCGGCCGTGGGAGCGGCTGTCTTCGATGTCGGTGAAGATGCCGGAGATGCCGTAAGTCGGGATGCC
>JAFAVZ010000206.1 GCA_019242175.1 Acidobacteriota bacterium | reverse complement strand
CGCGCGCCGCGGCGCTCGAAGGCGGGCTCGATGCATGGACCGCCGCCGGTCTGCCGACCGAAAGCGACAACCACGAGCCGCCCGTCGTGAACGAGGCTCCCGCGCCCGAAGCCGCGCGCGGCGGCGGCCGTCTCATGGCGCCCGGAGCCGTCACCTGCGACCGCAACAAGGTCACGCTCTACAGCGGCAAAGTCACCGCATTCACCCGGACGAAGACGAAGACGTCGATCACGATCGCCACCGATTGGGACACGACCGAGTCGACGACGGCGAAGAGCCCGCGTTACCTCGTCAACACCGAGCCGATGAAGGCGTCCGACTGGAAACGCGTCGGAGCCGGCAAACGCGCGAACGTGTGGATCTGCAGCCAGCCCGGCATCGCGACCGTGATCGACTGGCGCCCCGACGAAAAACGCGCCGTCGAATGATCGCCGTCAGCTCGGCTGACGAAAGAGACCGACGATCGCCATCACCGCCTTGACCGCGGCATACAGCACCGGCAACCCGAAGACGACGACTCCCGCCCAGAACACCGGAATCCGCCGCCGGCTCGTCATGCCGGCGGCGAGATTGATGACGCCGACGCCCATCGCAAAGACCCCGATCGCGACCGCATCGACCCCTTCCGCGTCGACGTGGATCGGACGCGAGGTCCCCGAGTCGGAGCCGCCGACGTCGAACTTCGCCTTCTGCCCGATGGCCCAGTAGAGGCCGTAGCCGAAGAAGAGAAGCGTGAAGAAGAGGCGGACGTAGAACATCGGTGCGTAGAATCATACCGATGCCGGGTTTCGTGCTCGCCGCCATGCTGTTCGTCGCGACTCCACCGGTGAAGGTGACTCACGCGTCGCAGGGTGAGAATGCCAAACCGACGTGCGTGGTACCGGCGGACACCGTGCCTCCCAAAATGAAGAAGCATCCCGTGGTGGATTACACGCGCATTCCGTCCCGCGAACTGCGCCATGTGGAAGCACGAGTGTTCCTGGCGGATCTCTTCATCAGCAAAGAAGGACGCGTCACAGCGATCCACGTTCTGCAGTCCCCGACACCCGCTTTCGAAAAGCTGTACCTCGAAGGGCTGAAGACCGCGACGTTCACTCCCGGGAAGCGCCACGGCAAAGCGGTGGAATCCTGCATGACAATGACGATGTGGGCCGAGGTGCGCTGAAAACGTAGGGCCGGCTCTCCAGCCGGCCCATCATGCTCGACTGCGGCCGGCTAGAGAGCCGGCCCTACGTTTCTGAAAAAAAGGCCGGCTTTGCAGCCGGCCCTACTTCATCAGCGATCGAGAGACTTTCTACGGCGTGTTCGGACCCTGCAGGTTCTGCACGTAGAAGTCGACCGAGCCGATTTCGGAGCGGTTGCCTTGCTGATCGAGGACGCGGACGGTCAGGCGGTGGCGCGCGTTGCTGAGCAGGCGCGTGTTCATCTGGAAGCGCCAGCCGGACAGCGCCGCCTGGAAGTTGAAGAACTGCGGGTTTGCCTGGAGCACGTCGGGGCGGGGGTAGCCATACTGCGCGGCGCCTACGTAGTTGCCGTCGACGATCATCTCGACTGCGGCCACGCCGCCGTTCTCGTCGATGGCCCAGCCCTGGAACATCACGTCGCCGGTCACGTAGTCGAACGTCGTCGGGATGTCGATGAAGCCCACCGCGGCGAAGTCGTGGTCGATGTCCGCGCAGGTGAAGAACACCGGGATGCCCTGCGGGCCGGGGATGTCGGCGAACGTCTGCTGCTGATCGCCCACGCGCACCTTCAGCACGTGGTTGCCCGGGCGGATACCGAGCGCGAAGAGCGCGCCGACGTCGAGGGTGAACATGAAGCCGGCGCGCGGCGCGTCAGGATAGTTCGGATAGAAGCGCTCCACGTCGTAACGCGGGAGGCCGTAGCAGTTCGTGTAGTCGCCGAAGATGGTGCTGAACTGGCAGTCGTCCGTCGAGATCCAGCGGACGCCGTCGATCATCAGCTCGACGTACGAAACGCGGCCGAGATTGGTGCGCGTGCCGAGGTCGAGGGCCCAGCCGCGGACCGGCGTGATGTGCGACTGCGGATTCACCGGCGGCGAGATGATCACCGGCACGGAGCCGCAACGGGTGCCGTAGAGCACCGTGTCGCGCTTCGGCTCATCGAGGAAGCCGAACGGCTTCAGATTCGCCTCGGAGTTGAGGATCTGCACCGTGCGCCGGCCGATCAGGCGGGAGACGCCGAGGCGGTCCGTGGCGCGGACGGTGAGCGTGTGGACGCCGTCCTGCACGCGGGTCGTGTCGACGTTCGCGATGAAGCCGGAGAAGAGGGCGGCCGGGAAATCCGGATAGGTGTTGCCAACGTCGGGGCGGGCGTCGCCGTAGAGCGCCGACTGCATGTTGCCGTCGTCGATCTGCACGTCGACGCGGGCGATGCCGTCCGTGTCCGTGGCCCAGCCGACGACCGGGAACGAGCCGGAGAAGTTCGTGATGCCGGCGATGTCCGGCTGATCGATCTGTCCGAACGGCGACTGGTTCTGGGTATTGTCGATGTTGATCGTGCGGCGGCCGACCGGGATCACGCGGCCGTCGCTCGTGTAGACGCGAACCTCGACCGTGTGCGGCCCGTTGGAAAAGCGGCTGGCCAGGAAACCGGTCTGGAAGCCCGGCGAGCTGTTATGGATGCCCGGCCAGTTCGGGTACGCCTCGACGACGTCGATGCGAGGCAAACCCATGTTCGCGCGATGCTGGAACTGATCGTCGACGAACAGCTCGATCTTGGAGATCTGCTGCGGATCGAGAGCGAACCCGCGAACGAGAATGACGCCCGTCTGCGCGACGTTCGGATCCGGAGAGTCGAGAGCTCCGACGAAATCCGTCTGCGCGAGGAGCGCCGGCGCGACGAGCACAGCGCAAAAGGTGAGAACCAGGCCGCGGGTAACCCTTCTCCACATAACCCCAACCTCCACCAACCCGAAGATGACCTTAGCCGCAAAAAACTCTCGCCGCTCGCGGCGAACTAGCAAGTTTCTCGGCAGTCTATACTAACCGTCGTGATTTCTTCAAATAGCAACACATCGGTCAGCCGCGACGCAGTCGCGATTTCGATGGAAGACGTTCGCGCGGCTGCCGCCCGCATCGCGCCTTACATCCACCGTACGCCGCTCCTCCACAGCCGCTCCCTTTCCGAAATCATGGGGATCGAGGTCCGCCTCAAGTGCGAGAACCTCCAACGCGCCGGCTCCTTCAAGATCCGCGGGGCGATGAACGCGCTCCTGCAGATCGATCCCGCCGACCGCCCGCGCGGCGTCGTCGCCTTCTCTTCCGGCAACCACGCCCAGGGCGTCGCCCTCGCCGCCCGGCTCCTCGGCATGCCCGCCACGATCGTGATGCCGGAGAACTCCGTACAGACGAAAGTGAAGGCGACGCAGGCTTACGGCGCGGAGGTGATCACCGCCGGCGTCACGGCCGCGACGCGCGACACCGTCGCGCGCGAGGTCGCGGACCGTACCGGCGCCGCGGTGATCCCGCCGTTCGACGACTGGCGCATCATCGCCGGCGCCGGCACCGTCGGCCTGGAGATCGCCGACGAATGGCCGGAAGTCGCCAGCGTCGTCACCCCCCTCGGCGGCGGCGGACTGCTCTCCGGAACGTCGATCGGCATCGGCGATGGCAAAGACGTCTACGGCGTCGAGCCCGCCGCGGGCAACGACGGCGAACAATCGTTCCGCACTGGCGAGATCGTGACCATCGATCCGCCGAACACGATCGCCGACGGTGCGCGCACGTTACGCATCGGCGACCGCAACTTCAGCGTCATCCGGGAGCGCGTGAAAGACGTGGTCTCGATCGAAGACGGGCCGCTGCTCGAGGCGCTGAAGTTCGCGATGTACCGCACGAAGCTCGTCATCGAGCCGACCGGCGCGCTCGGAATCGCCGCGCTGATGACAGCGAAGATCAAGCCGAAAGGTCCGGTCGCGATCGTCGTCAGCGGCGGCAACCTGGACTTTGCTTTGCTCAGTTAGTTGCTGGTTGCTGGTTGCTGGTTGCTGCGCCTGGAACGAGCTGAGGCGCAAGTAACCAGAACCAGCAACCAGTAACCATATGACTCTCTTCGACACCGCCTCCTTCGAGCCCACGTTGCCGCGCGACGCGCCGCTGCCGGAGAGGCTGCGTCCGAAGTCGCTGGAAGAAGTCGTCGGGCTCGAAGAGCTGCTCGCGCCAGGACGCTTCCTGCGCAACGCGATCGAGAGCGACCGCATCCCGTCCATGATCTTCTGGGGCCCGCCCGGCTCCGGAAAAACCACGTTGGCCCGCATCATCGCCAAGACGACCCGCGCGCGTTTCGTCACCTTCTCCGCGACGTCGACGGGCATCAAAGACATCAAGGCGTTGATGGAGGAGGCGCGCAAGCAGAGGGCGGCGCGCGGCGCGAAGACCATCGTCTTCATCGACGAGATCCATCGCTTCAACAAGGCGCAGCAGGACGCCTTTCTCCCCTACGTCGAGGCCGGCGACATCGTCCTCATCGGAGCCACTACCGAGAACCCATCGTTCGAGGTCAACTCGGCGTTGCTCTCCCGAACGAAAGTCGTCGTCATCCCCCAGCTCGACCGCACGCAGGTCCTGGAGATCCTCGGCCGTGCCGCGAAGGATCCGAACGTCGAGAAGCTGGGAATCGAAGTGACGCCCGAGGCGCTCGACTTCATTGCGGCGACGAGTGCGGGAGACGCGCGGCAGGCGCTCAACTCCCTGCAGCTCGTCGTCGAGACCGCGAGCCGCAGCGACAGCCCGATCACGCTCGACAACATCAAGAACATCCTCCAACGCCGGTCGCTGATGTACGACAAGTCCGGCGAGGAGCACTACAACATCATCTCCGCGCTGCACAAATCGGTGCGCAACGGCGACGCCGATGCCGCGGTCTACTGGCTCGCGCGCATGCTCGAGGGCGGCGAAGACCCGCTGTACATCGCGCGGCGGATGGTGCGCGCCGCTTCCGAGGACATCGGCAACGCCGACCCGCAGGCGCTGGTCTTCGGCATCGCCGTGCAGCAGACCGTGCACTTCCTCGGCATGCCCGAGGCGGGCGTTGCGCTCGCGCAGCTGGTGACGTATCTCGCCGCGGCGCCGAAGTCGAATGCCGCGTACGTCGGCTACGGACATGCGGTGCACGAAGTGCGACAAGGCGACAACCCGCCCGTGCCGCTCCACATCCGCAACGCGCCGACGAGCCTCATGCAGAACCTCGGCTACGGAGGCGACTACCAGTACGCGCACGACTTCGAGGACCAGACCGCGGCGATGGAATGCTTGCCCGAGGCGCTGGCCGGGAAGAGGTTCTACGAGCCGACGGAGTTCGGCGCAGAGAAGGCGATCAAGGAGCGGCTGGAGAAGATGCGCGCCGCGCGAAGAAAAACGTAGGGCCGGTTCTCGAACCGGCCCAATGGGGACGACGCGCAGGGGACCGGTTGGAGAACCGGTCCTACGTTCAGATCACGTATATGCGTTCGCGTGGCGCTCGATCGGCCTCGGCTTTCGATCCTCGCCGATGTTGACGTACACCACGTGAGCCTCGGTCACCACGACCTTCTTCTCCGGATGTCCGCCGCGAATGGCCTCGACGATCACCTTCGTCGTGATGGACGTCGTGCCGATGCGCAGAGTCTCGGTCCAGAAGCTGACCAGATCGCCGACGAACACCGGCTCGTGGAACACGACCTTGTCCATCGACACCGTGACCATGAACTGCAGGCCCTGGCGCCGCGCTTCGATCGCGCCGGCCTGGTCGATGTAGCTGAGGATGACGCCGCCGAAAATCGTGCCGTGCGCGTTCGTGTCCCGAGGCATCATCAGGACGCGGATCGCGGGCTCGTTCCATTTGGCGAGATGGTCCATGAGGTTGTCTATGTAGGGCCGGCTCTCCAGCCGGCCCAATGTCGATGCTGGGCCGGCTGGAGAGCCGGCCCTACGTTTCTGACTAGAATGCCGCCGGCTGTTCGTTCCGGGCCTGCTGCGACTGCTGCAGCACGGCCTCGTTGACGGTCACCTTCGAGTCCTTGCGCAGGCGCGCGAGGAGGGACTGGCGGAGCGTGCGGGCTTCCTGGTTGCGGAGCATGTCGACGTACTGCTGGCGCTTGTCCGCGAACTCGGTCGGGTTGAACTGACGCTTCTCGAGAACGCTGAAGACCACCACGTTGTCGCCGGTGACGACCGGGCCCTGCACGGTGTTGACCGGCGCGGCGAGGGCCGCGTCGACGAGCGGGCTGATGTCGCCGGCGAGGCCGCTGACGGCACCCTGGCGGGTGATCGTCGTCTCGGTCGGCTGCACGCCGAGCTTCGCCGCGACCGCGTCGAGGTTCGGCTGCGCGACCATGGCGTTCGCGACGTTCGCCTTCGCCAGGTCGCGGGCGCGGGCCATGCGCGCGTCGCTCTCGACCTTCACGCGGATCTCGGAGAGCGGCGTCTGCCCCGTCGGCCGGACGTTCGCCAGGTAGGCGATCGCCGGACCGCGGCTCGTGCCGATCACTTCGCTCACGTCGCCCTGCTTCGCGGCGAACGCCCAGTTGGCCAGCGGCTGGTTGTTGCCGAGGCCCGGAACCGTGTCGCCCTTCTGGAACCACTGCGTGGAGTTCGAGCTGATCTTGTCGTTCGCGTAAGCCGCGAACTCATCGACCGTCTTCGGCTTCTTCTCCCGGAGGCGGGAGGAGATGCGGGTGATCTCTTCGCGGGCCTGATCCTTCGCCGCCTGGTCGGCAGCCTGCGCGGCGAGCTGGGTGCGCACTTCTTCGAACGTCGCATAGCCCGCCGGGCGGCGCGCAAGGACCTTGATGATGTGGTAGCCGAACTCCTTGGTGCGGATGGGGTCGCTGATCGTGTTCAGAGGAATCGTGAACGCCGCGGTGTCGAAGGCCTCGACCGTGTCGCCACGGTTGACGAAGCCCATGTCGCCGCCCTGATTCGCAGACGACGGATCGCCGCTGTTCGCGCGGGCCAGCGCCGCAAAGTCCGCACCGGCGCGGAGCTGCTTCACGATGCCGTCTGCCTTGGCGTGTGCTGCCGCGTCGACTTCCGGCGTCGCCGTCGGATCCACCTTGATCAGGATGTGGAGGATGTGCGCGCCTTCCGGCTGCTTGTACGTCTCTTTCGCCGCCTCGTACTTCTTCCGCAGCTCGGCCTCGGTCGGCACGATCTGGGAGCGGATGCGCGCGACGTCGCCGACGAGGTAACGGATCTCGCGCTGGTCGCCGTGCGTGTAGTCGGCGAGGTGGGCCTTGTAGTACGCCTCGACGTCGGCCGGCGCGATCTGCACCGTGGCCACGTCGCGGGCCGCCGGGTAGACGACGTACCGCAGCTTCGCGTTCTCCGTCGTGCGGCGGTACTCGTTCTCGGCCGCCTTCGCGGAGACGACGATCGAGTTGTTCATCGCGCTCTCGATCTTCGAGAGCGTGATCTCGCGCGTGATCGCATCCTCGAAGTCGGCCGCGTTGTCGTAACGCATCGCCTGCACCCAACGCTCGTAGAGCTCGGTGCCGACGAAGGAGCCGTCCGGATTCTTGAGATCGGGGATCTCCATGATCCGTTTCCGCACTTCCTCGGGCGTCGCGTTCAGGTGGAGCCGCTGCGCTTCCTGGAGAAGGAGGCGCTGGTCGACGAGGGAGTCGAGGACCTGCTTGTCCATGCCCATCGCCTGCATCATCTCCGGCGTGAACTGCTGGCCGTACATCTGCCGATAGTTCTGCTCGGTGAAGAAGAGGGCGCGCTGGTAATCGCGGTTCGGAATGGTGTCGCCGTTGACGCGCGCGGCGTAGCTTCGGTCGTCCGCCTTCGAGTTGCCGGCGCCGCCGAGCCCCATGTCGACGTAGACGAAGCCGATGATGAAGGCCGCCACGACGGCAATGAGGATCCACTTGAGGTTGTGGAAGCTGTCGCGCATGGATTTGAGCATGAGAAGAACTACCTTTCGGGAAGATGGCCCGCGGACCGCGGGCTTTTCGAAAAACGCGAGAGTTTAATGGTTCCTTCCAACCGTTGCAAACCTTAGGAAAGGCTGTGCTATAAGAGCCATCTCGCGCGATGGCGGACAAGTCCAAGAAGAAAGCGGTCGGGATCGATATCGACTGGTATCTGATCTCCATCGACCGCCTCAAGCGGATCGGCCTGGTCGCGCTGATCCTGCTTCTCGGCGGCGGCGCCTGGTGGTTCTTCAACAAGACCAAAGGCACGCCGAAGTACATCGCCGAGTCCGCCATCAAAGACGCCGCAGGCGCGCTGAACTCTCTCGCCACCTCCTCCCAGCTGAGCACGCATCGCTCCGAGTTCGACCGCGCCTCCAAGAAACTCGATGACGCCCGCGGGCACTTCGCCGCGTCCCGGTTCGCCGAGGCTCAGGGGGCGGCGGTGGAGTCGAAGACGATCAGTCGGACGGCGATTGCCGGCGGCGAGGCGCGGGAGAACGACGCCCAGTTCCTGACCGTCGAGGGCGACGTCCAGTTCCAGAAATCGAGCGGAGACTGGAAACGGGCCGACGCCCGAACACCTCTGTTTAATGGCGATTGGGTGAAGACCGGCGACGACTCCTCTGCCGAGCTCATCTTTTCCAACGGCTCGCTCTACACGATCGGCGCGAACGCGCTGCTCGAGATCTACGCGACGGTCAACCCTTCCTCCAGCAAGAAGACGAATGCCGTGCAGATGAAGGTCGGCTCGGTCGAGGTCGCCACGTCGGACGACGTCTCGACCGTGCGTACGCCGGGCAACCAGGTCGTGGTCGAGTCCGACTCGACGACGCAGGTCGGCGTCAGCAAGGCAAACAACGAAACGTCCGTCATCAGCATGAAGGGCTCGGCCACGGTGCAGGCGGCCACGGGCGGCGAGCCGATCAAGCTCGCCAGCGGCGAAAAGGTCAGCTCGACGGAGCAGGGCTCGCTCTCGGCGGTGAAGAAGCTGTCGCTGCCGCCGGGCCTCCAGACGCCGCCGGACAACACCGTCTTCCAGCTCGGGCCGGCCTCCCAGGTCGAATTTTCCTGGGCCGCCCAACCGGGCTCGAGCGCATACCAGCTCCAGGTCTCCCGTTCCCGGCTCTTCACGACGCTGGAGATCAACGCGAAACGGCAGCGTCCGTCTGCGAAGGCGCGCGTCTCCGCCGAGGGCGCGTTCTACTGGCGCGTCGCCTCGATCGGGCCGGATGGCGAGCTCGGGCCTTTCTCGCCATTCCGTCGTTTCCGGGTGACCGGCAGCGGGCGCGGGCCGTCGACCATCCCGGGCGAAGTCGCCCCGCCGCCAAAATTGCAGCTCAAAGCGCCGTTCCTGGTCGGAACACCCTTCTACATGATCGAAGGAACGACCGATCCGGGGGCGACGGTGTTCATCAATGATGAAGAGGTGGACGTCGAATCCAACGGCCACTTCAAGAAGATCGTCAGCTTCAAGCGGATGGGCCGAAACGACGTCGTCGTAAAGGCCGTCAACGCCTCCGGCGTGCAAACGGTACAATCGCAGTCGGTGCTGGTCGAGGAATAGAAAAGTTCCCGAACGCTGACCACGGTAAGCCTTTTGCACCGCGCCGCCTCGAATCCACGAAAAGGAATCAACTCCGAATGGCAGTCAAGTCTCTACTCTCCATGTTCTCGAACGATCTGGCGATCGATCTGGGAACGGCGAACACGCTGGTGTACGCTAAAAACAAAGGCATCGTCGTCCGCGAACCGTCGATCGTCGCGGTGAACAAGATCAACAACAACGTCGAGGCGGTGGGCAAGGAAGCGAAAGAAATGCTCGGCCGCACGCCCGGAAACATCGTCGCCATCCGTCCCATGAAAGACGGCGTCATCGCCGACTTCGAGGTGACGGAGAAGATGATCAAGTACTTCATCGAGAAGGCGCACGGGCGGCGCTTCCTGGTCAAGCCGCGCATCGTGATCTCCGTCCCCTCGGAGATCACGCAGGTCGAGAAGCGCGCGGTCAAAGACTCCGCGTTGCGCGCCGGCGCGACCGAGGTTTACCTGATCGAGCAGGCGATGGCGGCGGCGATCGGCGCCGGCCTGCCCATCACCGACCCGACCGGCAACATGATCGTCGACATCGGCGGCGGCACCACCGACGTCGCGGTGATCTCGCTGGCCGGCATCGTCTACTCGCGCTCGGTGCGCGTCGCCGGCAACGAGATGGACGACGCGATCATTCAGTACATCAAGCGCAAGTACAACCTCCTCATCGGCGAACGCACCGCGGAGCAGGTGAAGATGGAGATCGGCTCCGCCTTCCCGCTCGATGAAGAGATGACGATGGAGATCAAAGGCCGCGATCTCGTGGAAGGCGTTCCCAAAACGCTGGTCGTCTCGGATGAAGAAATCCGTGAGGCGCTCTCCGAGACCGTGGCCACGATCGTGGAAGCCGTGCGCGTGGCGCTGGAGCGCACCCCGCCCGAGCTCTCCGCGGACATCATGGACAAAGGCATCATCATCGCCGGCGGCGGCTCGATGCTGAAGAACCTCGACAAACGTCTGCGCGAGGAGACCGGTCTCCCCGTGACCCTCGCCGAAGACCCGCTCGCATGCGTGGCCCTCGGCACGGGACAGATGCTCACGGACTTCAATCTGTTGCGGAAGATCTCGATCGAGTAGTTGCTGGTTGCTGGTTACTAGTTGCTCGCGCGGCAGCGCCTGCACGAGCGAAGGCGCAAGTAACCAGCAACCAGTAACCAGCAACCACTTCTCTGGCGCAAATCCTGCTCAGCCGTAGGCCTTCAGACATGGCAGCTCCCACGGACGTCATCCCCCGTCGACCGACACTCCTGTTCCTCCTCGTTCTCAGCCTGCTCTTCGTGTTGATGAGCATGAGCACGCGGACGCGATACATCGGAGAGACCCGAACGCTTTTCGAGCGGACGGTGATGACGATTTTCAGTCCGGTCCCCAAGACCGTGAACTGGATCGGTCAGGCCGCCTCGGACATGTATCACGGCTATCTC
>JAFAVZ010000106.1 GCA_019242175.1 Acidobacteriota bacterium | reverse complement strand
GGAACTTCTCGCGCGTCCGCTGGTCCTCGCCGGCCTCGATCGTGATGCATTCCGCCGGGCAGGCCGTGGAGCACATGTAGCAGGCCACGCAGCGCGTGGTGCCGTCTTCGCGCGTCGTCAGGATGTGCCGCCCGCGGAAGCGTTCGGAGTAGACGCGCTTCACTTCCGGATAGCTGATCGTCGGCAGCCCTTTGATGTTGAACAGGTTCTTGAGGAGGTGCCTGATCGTGATGAACATGCCGGACAGCACGGCCGGCAGATAGATCCGCTCCCGCAGCGTGAGCGGCTTGCGTTCGAGCTTGACGATACCGATGGCCATTAGTGATCGAGCTCCCCGGCGATGATGTTCAGCGATCCGAGCGCGGCGATGGCATCCGGGATGGTCTGTCCCGTGATCATCTCCGCGTACGCCTCGAAGATCGGGAAGCAGGGCGGACGCACGCGCACCCGGTACGGGTTCTTCGTTCCGTCGGAAACGACGTAGAAGCCGACCTCGCCGTTCCCGCCCTCGACCTGGAAGTACGTCTCGCCGACCGGCGGCTGGATGCCGTGCATGATCAGCTTGAAGTGATAGATGAGCGACTCCATCTCGTTGTAGACCTTTTCCTTCGGAGGAAGGGCCACGTACGGATTGTCGACCATCACCGGGCCGGCGGGCAGGCCGCGATTGATCGCCTGCTGCAGGATGCGCAGCGACTGGCGCATCTCCTCGAAGCGCACGAGGAAGCGCGCATACGTATCGCCGCCCTCGGCCACCGGGACCTGCCAGTCGTAGGTCTCGTATCCGAGGTAGGGGTTCGATTTGCGGACGTCGAAGGGGATGCCGCAGGCGCGCAGGCAGGGGCCGGTGAAGCCGTAGCTCAGCGCGTCGGCGGGCGAGATCACTCCCACGCCCTGCACGCGGTCGGTGAAGATGCGGTTGCGCATCACGAGGCGCTCGACCTCGTCGATGAACTTCGGCAGCTTGTCGACGAGCGTCTGGCAGTTGCGCAGGAAATCGGCCGGCGCGTCGAGCGCGAGGCCGCCGATGCGGAGGTAGCTGGGCAGCAGGCGCGCGCCGCAGCAGGACTCGACGAGACCGAGGATCTCTTCGCGGGGCTGGAAGAGGTACCAGAAGTTCGTCAACGCACCCATGTCGACGAGGTTCGTGCCGATGCAGATGATGTGGTCGGCGATGCGCATGAACTCCGAGAGCATCAGGCGGATGTGTTGCGCGCGCTCCGGAGCCTGGATGCCGAGGAGCTTCTCGACGGTGAGACAGTAGCCGACGTTGTTGATGATCGCCGAGCAGTAGTTCAGGCGGTCGGTGTAGGGGATGACCTGCTGGTAGGTGTGCGTCTCCGACATCTTCTCCATGCAGCGGTGGAGGTAGCCGATCTCGGTGTCGGCGCCGATGATCGTCTCGCCGTCGAGCGTCACGACGATGCGCAGCGTGCCGTGCGTCGCCGGATGGGACGGTCCGAGGTTCAGCGTGACGCGCTCGAAGTCGGTGTCGACGTTCTCGAACTGCGGCGCGACCTTCGGCGTGAGGACGGAGATGTCTTTCTCCGACAAGAGCCAGCGCTGACCCGGATCGTAGTCCTTGCGCAGGGCGTGGCCCTGGAACATCTCGTGGGTGAGGATGCGGCGCAGGTTCGGGTGCCCGTCGAAACGGACGCCGTACATGTCGAAGACCTCGCGCTCGTACCAGTCATAGCCCTTGAACACGCCGCTCGCCGTCGGGACTTTCTCCCCCTCGGCGACCGGGACCTTGAGGCGCACCCGCTCGTTCTTGTCGATCGAGTAGAGCTGGTACATCACGTCGAAGCGCTGCTCGCGGCGCGGATAGTCGACGCCCCACAGGTCGAGCGGCAGGTTGTAGCCGGCGCTCTTGAGGTTGCCGAGGACGCTGACGATGTCTTCCTTCGGGACGACGAGCGTCGGGAGATCCTGGCCGGCCTCCTGGGCGACGCTTTCCGGCAGTTCGGCCTTCAGCTCGGCGCCGCGGGCGTCCGCCGCGGGGGCGTCGACCGGGACGTACGGCTGGCGATTCGTCGGCGCGGGGCCGGTGTAGGGGATGGAGCTGAACTTGGTGAGAGTGCTCATCTTCGGGTCGCGCCTAACCGCGCTTGATCTCTCCGCGCTTGATCTTCTCCGCGAGCTTGAGGATGCCGTACATCAGACCTTCCGGCGTCGGCGGGCAGCCCGGGACCCAGATGTCGACAGGAATGATCTCGTCGATGCCCTGGACCACGTGATACGCCCGGTAGAACCCGCCGGAGCAGGCGCAGGCGCCCATGCTGATGACGTACTTCGGCTCGGGCATCTGCTCGTAGATTTTCTTGAGGACGGGAGCGATCTTGTCGACGATGGTGCCGGCGACGATCAGCAAATCAGCCTGGCGAGGCGAGAACCGCACGACCTCGGCGCCGAAGCGCGCGATGTCGTAGTGCGAAGAGACCATCGACATGAACTCGATGGCGCAGCAGGCGGTGCCGAAGGGAAGCGGCCACAGCGAGTTACCGCGGGCCCAGTTGACCAGCGTGTCGACGCGGGTGGTGAGGTAGCTGGCTCCGGCGAGGTCTTCGACTTCGCGTTCGGATTCGCCCGGGAGGGTCAGAAGACCCTTCTCCGCCACTTCGCCCGGCGCGACGCCGACCTGGCGGGGGATGATCGACTCAGGATGCTCAATTCGTTTGACTGGCATGAGTTAGCTCTCGACGCACACGAGGATGCCCGGAGGCGGGACGGCGATTCTATAGCGCTTTGAGAAACTTTTCACAAGAAGCAACGGAGTGGATGATGCAGGGGTCGGGCCGGAGCGGTCTACGGCTCCTCCAGCAGCCTCCGATAACGATCCTCGATCTCCGGCCGTTCCATGACCAGGGCCAGCTCGTGAATGCGGGGATCGAGGTATTCGCGATCGAGACTCGCCCGGCGATGACGGAAGATGCCGACGACGTCATCCCGGTCCTTCTGCCGTTCGGAGATGATCTTGTGCAGCACGAGATCTTCGGCCGAGCAGAAGCGGACGGGCGCCGAGAATGTTGATGTCGACGACGCGCTCCATGGCTTGATAGACGTAGGAGACGGTGCCGAAGGCGAGCTCCACTTTGGGGCCGTTCACGTGATTGAAGGGCAGCACACCATACGCGGCAAAGTCGATCGGGTCTGGCGGCGCGCTTTTCACCTGCCTCCCGAGCGCCTTCAGAATCTTCGGTGCCTCGGGTGGCGCCGCAGCAACGGTGATGTCGACATCGAGCGTCACACGCGCTTCGCCCCAGATCGCGTTCGCCACGCCGCCAATCACCATGTAGGCCACGCGCGCCTTGTTCAACGCACGAGCTACGTCGGCAACGGTGCGCGCTAGAGGATGGCTCAGGTCAATCTGCTGAGACACGACATCATGTACCTCATTCCCTCGGGATCGTCCGCGCGGTGCCGGGAGCTCTCGGGGAGAAAATCATACAGGTTGGAGATCGAGAGTACAGCCACCTCCGGCTCCATCCGGTGCGGGTTCCGCGCTTCCCACTCGTTGTAGCGGCGGTACCGTTCGAGGTAAGCCAGCCACTCTTCCTTCGTGCCCATCAGCGACATCAGCGCGATTGTAGCAACCGTTCCAGCTCCTCCGCCGCCCGCCCGGCCCGCCACCCTTCCGCCACCTCCCGCCCCCGTTTGCGCAGCCGCGCGCGGAGCACCTCGTCGTCGAGTGCCTCGATCAGGCGTTCGCCGAGCTCCACGGGATTGTCGGGCGGCGCGAAGAGCGCGAAGTCGTGGGTGGGGGCGAAGGCGAGAAACGTCGAGATCGACGTCATCACCGCGCAAACCCCGGCGGCCAGCGCCTCGGCGGCCACGAGGCCGAATCCAGACGATGGGCGGGTGGGGGCGATGAGGATGTCGCAGGAGTGCAGGAGGCGCGTCATCTCCCGCGCGGTCAGCGCGACGTGGAACTCCTGCACGGCATCGAGCGGCTCCTCCCGCGAAGGCGCGTAAGGCGACACGCGCACGAGATCGAACTGTTGATGGAACCAGCGCGCATGCGCCGCCGCGCCATACCCATCATCCACGCCATTCCCCTCGGACTGCGAGGCGCCGTAAAGCAGCACGCGCGGCGGTTCGTTCGGGCGGGGGAAGCGGTCGCGGTAGACGTCTTCGTCGACGACCGGCGTCGTATCGAGATGCACGGCTCGGCCGAGGGATTGGGCGGTAGCGAAGGTAGGAGCGTCGGCTGCGACGAGCACTTCGTCCGGCGCCGGCGTGAAGAAGCGCAACTCGTCCACGTAGACCCATTCCGCGCGCGACGCGCGCCAGTGCAATGGCGCGCCGGACGTCACGCAACGCACCTCGTGGCCGCGCGCGACGAGAGCGTCGGCGAGCGCGAGTTGCACGCGCGCGGCGCCGGAGATCGCGGTCTCCTCGAACAGGAACGCGATGCGCATCAGGGATTGCGGGCGATGACGTAGTAGCCGGGAGCGATCAGGTCGTCTTTCTTGTACGCGATGCCCGCCGCGTCGAGCGCGGCCAGCAGTTCGTCGCGCGGCGGCGTCGCCATCGGCTGCTGGGGCAGGATCGCATCCACCTTCCAGCCGGCGATGGTCAGCATCTCTTCGATCGTCTGCTTCGTGAAGAAGCGCAGATGGCCGACGCAGGTGAGGCCCATGTACACGTAGTCGAAGCGGCCCTGCAGGAGATCGTTCACGATCGAGGCGTTGCTGATGTTCGGAAGGCTGAGCAGCAGGCGCCCGCCCGACTTGCAGACGTTGCGAAGATCGCTGAGGAACGACCACGGCTCGTCGAGATGCTCCACGATGTCGCCGCCGACGATCCAGTCGAACTGCTCCTCGATGATGTTGACGATCTCGCGGACGTCGGCGCAGTAGACGTCGTCGATGCGCTTGCGCGCGATCGCTGCCGCCTTCTGGTCGAGCTCCACGCCGACGACGCGCACTGGTTGGCGTTTCTTCAACGCTTCGCCGAGGGGGGCTTCGCCGCAGCCGAACTCGAGGACGGATTTCGCGTCTTTGCTGATGAGCTCGAGGAGGTCGTAGCGCACCTGGCCGCGCAGTGACGACCAGCGATGCGCGTAGTCGTTCGCGGAGATCACCACCTCGCGGCCGGCGAGCGCGCGACGCGGCGAGTCATCGACGTTGTCCAGCATCGAGCTGGCGCAGAGGTACGCGCCGGGATCGGCGACGTCCCACTTCACGCGCTGCAGCGCCGCGGGGCGATCCTGCATCTGGCCGGTGACGAGCTGCAGCTCGCGCAGCGTCATGTACGGCGCGAGTGGCGTCGTGCGTTGACGATCGTTCGCCGACTCGTTCGTCACCGGCAGCGCCGCCTGCGCGCCGGCCGAGGCGTTCAACGCCTCGAGCAGACGCTCGGCGAGATGCGCGGGCGGGACGAGCAACGGGTCGGTGATGACGAGCACATGCGACGACTCCACCGGTCCGACGGCGAAAGACGCAGGCTCCTCGGGATCGTAGAAATGGAGCTTCGCGCCGTTCCGGCGCAACAGCATCTGCGCCTGCCAGCTCGCGTAACGCTCCTCGATCGCCGGATGGTCGTAACGAGGGAAAAGGACGGCGACCGTCATGGGGGTTGCTGTTTCGCACGGGCCGCCAACGAAGTCAAGCCGGGCGGCACTCCAGGAATTGGCTGAGCCCGAAATCGCGCAGGTCGAGAAAGCGGAGAAAGCGCTCCCGCGACGCGTTCCAACTCACGCTCCGCACCGCGAATCCGATCTCGCGCAGCGTCTCGGTCAGCAGCTCTTCGTCGTAGAGGAACCGATGCTCGCCGTGCATCCGCAAATGCATGTTGAGCGCCTCGGCGGGTGAGCTCGCGTCGAGGTACGAGCCGCACCAGCGTAGATGGCGTTCGTCGCGATCGACGTAAACGCGTTCGATGATGCGGCGCAGATCGGGCGTGAGCAACCGCATCACACCGCTCCGCTTCAGGACGCGCCGGCATTCGCGCAGGAATCTCTTGCCGGCCTGGAAGTCGAGATGCTCGAGGAAGTCTTCGCTGTGGATGTAGTCGAGCGAGGCGTCGCGAAAAGGGAGGGAAATCGCGAGATCGCCGGCCACGTCGATCGTGTGCGCGCGATCGATATCGACGTTGATCCAGCCGGGCAGATATTGCATTCCGGATCCCGCATGCAACGCGCGCACGCGAGGTGGATTCGTTCCCAGAAACGCTTTGCGCAATTCCGCGAGCGCCTGCAGATACTCGAGGATGACCGCGCCGTCCGGCGTTTGCGCGTCGTAATACGCACGCTGCAATTTGCGCAGCCGCCGGACGTGAAAGTAGAGCATCGCCTACTGCCTCCGCGACAACAGCCATCGCTCCAAACGTGCGCCGGTTTCTTCAGAGCGGAACTGCTCGACCACTTCTTTGCCTCGCGCACCGATTGCGGCGCGCAAGGACGCATCGCCGAGCATGCGCACGAGCTGTTCGCCCAAAGCGCGTCCATCGCCTTCCGCTGCGAAAAGCGCGTAATCCTGCGAGTCATCGAAGGAGAGGAACGAGGGAATTGCCGACAGCACCGCCGGCACGCCGGCGGCCATCGACTCCGCGGCCGGCAATCCGAAGCCTTCCTGCTGCCGGCTCGGCCCGAGATAGACGTCGCAAGACGCCATGAGCCGCGCCATTTCGCGGGAGTCGAGTCCGACGTGGAACTCATCCGCGAGCTGCGCCGGCTCGCCATCCGCGGCGGGCCATTGAGAGACGCGGATCAGATCGAATTGCGCGCCGAGGGAACGGGCGTGGCGGATGGCTTCATAGCCGACGTCGATGCCCTTGAAGTCCGCTTGTGCCGGACCGACGAGCAACACGCGCCGTGCCTGCGATCGGCGCGGGACGTTCTGATAGAAGACGTCATCCACGATTTGCCCGATCCAGGTCGCATCGTCGTAGAAGCGGCGGCAGATCTCGACCAGATGCGGCGAGACGGTGAGCTTCGGGATCGGCAGGCGATACGCGTGCTCGATCTCCGCGATGTTCGGCTGATAGACGGTGAACGAGCCTTCGTAGCCCTGGCAGAGATGGATCGTTCGTTCGCCGGCGAGCGTGTACGCATGCTCGACGGTTTTCCAGAACGTGCCGACCACGAAGTCGTAGTCGGCCGCATGAATCGTGTCCCAGGAATCCACGTACTCCCATGGCGCCTTCGACGTGCGCCACGTCAGCGGCTCGCCCTTCGTCGCCAGCACGACGTGATGGCCGCGAGCGATGAGCGCATCCGCCTGCGCAACGGCGACGCGGATGCCTCCCGCGAGATGGGTGTCTTCCAACAAATAGAGGATGCGCAAGGGGGTCATCGTGCGAACCGGAGGAGGCGATATCCGTAGACGCCCCGCCGGTAGAGATCCTGATAGGAATTGCCGCTCGCGACCAGCTCGTCGACCTGCTCGGCGGTGAGACCGAGGTCGCGGATGAGCGGCTCTTTGTAGCGGGCGATGCGTTGCATGAAGTAGCCGACGGTCGGCGCCGCGGTCTGCGACAGGTCGAGCTCTTCCGTCTTGCGGAAGCCGTGTTGGCCGGCAGCATCGAGGAAGCCTTCGAGTGAGTGAAGCGCACCGGGATGACTTACGGGCTGCAGCGAGAACTCGTCCAGGACGACGACCGCATTCGTCAGTTCCGCGGCCTTTGCGAAGAGCGCGTTCGACTCGATGTACTGCGAAGATTCCTGGAAGAAGACGAGGTCGAAGCGGCGCTCATCGGCGAAGTCTTCGAACTTCGTGCAGACGATGTTCGCCTGCGGATGGCGCCCGCGCGCGACGGCGATCTGTTGCTCGTCGGGCGTGATGCCGACCGCGTCGTATCCGAGCTTTGTGATGCGCGCGAGCATGGTGCCGAGGCCGATGCCGACTTCGAGGACGCGGGCGGGCGGGGTGGGGAAGCGGGCCAGGAGCAGTTGCGTCGAGCGCTCCTGCGCGTCGGCGATCCGGTCGTCGTCGCGTTCGAAGAGCCCGTAATGGAGCGCGTCGACCCGCCCTTCCTCGTGGGTGAGGATGTGCATGAAGACGTTGAGCGGGTAGTAGAAGTCGCGGTAGGCGAGGGGCTCCGTCACGGCGGCGCATTCTACTCATATCATTGTGCGGATGAACCGGCGCGGGAGTTGCCGGAGGTCAATGCACCCCGCGTTGCGCGATGCCGCGCTCCGTCGCGCTGCGGTTCGAGCGCGAAGCCTTGCACTGGTCTCTGGGCATCGACGGCGCGCGCGATGAGCAATGGCGGGCGATCGTCTTCGACGGCGTCCAGGGCTTCGACGTGCCGGCCGATGCGGCGTTCCGGATGCCGAATCCCACGCCGCTCACGCTCCGCTTCCGCTACGATGCGCCCGAAGGCTGGATGGCGCAGACTCCCCACTTTCCGATGCAGATGCGCGAAGGCGAACAGGTGCGATGGCCGCGGTGAAGCTCCTGCGCGATCCGGCGGAGCTGGCGGCGCAATACCAAGCCGCCGATCCATTTCCGCACATCGTGATCGACAACCTGTTCGAGGACGCCGCACTCGACGCCGTCCTGGCCCAGTTCCCGACGCCGCAGGAGATGCGCTCCTGGCTGAACTTCAACAGCCCGCACGAGAAGAAGCTCGGTTTCTGGCACGAACGCAGCTCCGTGTCCGATGGCATCCGCCACTTTC
Organism: Acidobacteriota bacterium; assembly: GCA_019242175.1. Taxonomy (GTDB): domain Bacteria; phylum Acidobacteriota; class Thermoanaerobaculia; order Gp7-AA8; family Gp7-AA8; genus JAFAVZ01. The sequence goes on along the minus strand of JAFAVZ010000106.1, from coordinate 347 downwards.
TCGAGGCGATGAACGGCTTCGAGACGCTGCTCTTCCTCGAGCAACTGACAGGCATCGAGGGGCTGATCTCCGATCCTTACTTCGCCGGCGGCGGTCCGCATCAGATCGAGCCGGGCGGCTATCTGAAGATCCACACCGACTTCAACTTCCATCCGAAGCTGAAGCTCGACCGGCGCCTGAACATGCTCATTTATCTGAATCGCGACTGGCGCGAGGAGTGGGGCGGGCATCTCGAGCTTTGGGACGGCGAGCTGCGCGCTTGCGGGCAACGCATCCTGCCCACGTTCAACCGCACGGTGATCTTCTCGACGACCGACCACTCGTATCACGGCCACCCGCATCCGCTG
>JAFAVZ010000101.1 GCA_019242175.1 Acidobacteriota bacterium | reverse complement strand
CGTCGACGTCGAGTTCGCCAAGGCCCAGCTGCTGCTGCTGTGCCGCGAGTGGTACATGCACCCGAACGGGCAGCTGCCGGCCTATGAGTGGTCGTTCGGCGACGTGAACCCGCCGGTGCACGCCTGGGCTGCCCTGCGGGTCTTCGAGCTCGACGGCCGCCGCGACTACGACTTCCTCGAGCGCATCTTCCACAAGCTGCTCCTGAACTTCACGTGGTGGGTGAACAAAGTCGACCGCGAGGGCAACAACGTCTTCGAAGGCGGCTTCCTCGGGCTGGACAACATCACCGTGTTCGACCGCAGCGAGCCGCTGCCCGGCGGCGCGGCGCTGGAACAGAGCGACGCGACCGGCTGGATGGGCATGTTCTCGCTGGTGATGATGCGCATCGCATTGGAGCTGGCAAAGACGAATCCCGTCTATGAAGGCCTTGCGACGAAGTTCTTCGAGCATTACGTCTACATCGGCGCGGCCATGAAGATGCTGCGCGGCGACCGGACGCTTTGGGATCAGGACGATCATTTCTTCTATGACCTCCTGCGCTTCCCCGACGGCACCGCGGTGCCGTTCCGCGTCCGGTCACTCGTCGGGCTGATTCCTCTCTATGCGATCGAGCGCCTCGAGGAGAAGTGGATCGAGCCGTTCCCGTTCTTTCGCGACAACCTCAAATGGTTCCTGCAATACCGCCGCGAGATCGTCGAACGCTGCGTGACGACGGTGGAACGCGACGACGAGATCACGCACGTGCTCGCGGTCGTCGATCAGGACCAGCTGCAACACCTGCTCGCGTTCGTTGCCGACCCCGACGAGTTCCTGTCGCCGCACGGCATGCGCAGCCTGAGCAAGTTCCATCAACAGCATCCGTTCTCGTTCGGCGACAAGTCGGTCGGCTACGAGCCCGCCGAGGCCGTTTCGCGATTGAAGGGCGGAAACAGCAATTGGCGCGGGCCCGTGTGGTTCCCGACGACGTTCCTGATGATCGAGTCGCTGCGCAAACTGGAGAAGGCTTTCGGCCCCGGCGTCCGGGTGCGCGTCGGCGACGCGCTCTCCGCTTCCACCGCCCACCCTCCCGCTGCCGCATCCGACACCCGCACCGAGGACGGCCTCGGCGCCGTGTCATCTTTTGCTGCGCCCCCGCCTCCTCCCACCCCGCACACGATCTCGCTCACCGGATTGGCCAGCGGTCTCGCGAATCGGATGATCGAGCTGTTCCTCCCCGACTCGCACGGCTATCGCCCGATTTTCGGTGCTCGCGGCACGCGCCAGTCGGAGCTTTTCGCGCACGATCCCCATTGGAAAGGCCTGCTGCTTTTCCACGAGTACTTTCACGGCGACACAGGGGAAGGGTTGGGCGCGAGCCATCAGACCGGATGGACGGGATTGGTGGCGAGCTTGATCGACGAGTGGCGGTGAGGAGTGGGCTACGGGGCGACGTACGCAAAGACAAAACTGCTCCTTGCCGTGTGAATACTCGCTCGACAATGAGCCACAAGCGGTCAATCAGCGCCACCGTCAAGCTCTCCCTGGAGAGCACCGTCAGAACTTGAACACCAGCGCCGCGACCAACGCGCTGTCGCCCTTCTTCACCGTCGGCGACGGCGGCTTGTTCTTGTAGTCGTACGTATACGCGACCTTCAGCTCGAGGCGCGTCATGACCGAGGTCGCGAGGCCGGCGTCGAAGTGATAGAGGGCGTCGTCGAAGTCCTCGGCTTTCCAGAGCGCGGTGAATTTCTGGGTCAGCTTGCTCGTCGGCGAGAGGGCCCAGTCGAAATCCTCCCCCATCTTCACCGAGCCGCTCGACGTGCGGCCGAGAACCGTGTCGTCCTGCAACTGCGCACCGGCCGCGATGTCCGCGGTGAGATTGCGGACGTCGCTGCGAAGGAACCGGTATCCGCCGCCGGCGACGGGAGCGACGAGGGAGTTGATCGCCTTGAACGGATCGCGCAGATAGGAGACTTCGACGAACGCGAAGGTGCGATCCGAGTACGTGTACTCACCCCGCGCGCTGGCCGCGGCGCGATCCACCTGCGTCTCCCCGTTCGAAACCCCGCGCAACCAAAGCGCCTCGGACTTGAAGACAAACTTGCGCTTCGGGTCGTAGCGCGTGGAGAAGGAGACGTTGTAGTTCTGCGTGTCGGTGTTGCCGCTGGTGATGGCGAGCCCGGCGCCGACGCTGCTCGTCCACGGCTTCGCGGGCGTTTCGGTTTGGGCCTGAACGATGCCGGCGATCAGGAAGAGGCTGGCAAGGCAAAGACTGCGCGACCGAATCATCCTGCAGACGTTACCAAATGCCGAGTCCGGTGACGCCCCCTGAAACCTACCGCCGCCGCGTCTGCAGGTTCTTCGCGACGATCCCCACGAAGATCAGCGCGTAAGACGCCAAACGCCACAGGTACGCGGCGGTCTGCTCCTCCAGCGTCACCTCGCTGCCGACGGCGAAGCCGAGGGTGATGCGATGGATGGCCATCAGGAAGAAGCCGGCGGCGAAGAACGCGAACAGGCGTTCGCGGCTCTGGCGCCAGAAGCGGTAGAAGACGACCGTCAGGTAGCACTGCTCGGCGACGATGAAGCCGTACAGCATCAACTGGAGAATCAGCGGCTTGTTCATCGCTGCTCCTCCCAGGTCACGCCGTAGATCAGCAGGGCCAGACCGACGGCGATGAGGGCGGAGCGGAGGAGAGAGAGGTCGTAGTCGGAGAAGAGGTCGATGAGGAGGAGGCCGTTGGAGACGGTCAGGAAACTGAACGCCACGGCGACCCACATCACGAGGCGGGATCGGGTCCGGGACCAGGATCGAAGCAGCAGGGCGGCAGACGCGGCACAGATCAGCGCGCAGAGTGTGTAGGCGACCGTCGCAAAGCTCGTCACAACCGAAATGCCTCCGCCAAGCGTCGCGCCCGCGCCGCGGAGCCGTAGATCAGGCGATTGAGGTCGCTGCGGCGTTGTTCGAACTCGACGATCAGCCGATCGGCGAGCTCATCGATGGCTGCGTCGTTCGTTTCGTAGATGAATCGGCCGCCCGTCTCGCGGCGCACGAGGCCGCGGCCGGCGAGGTCGCGCATCCGCAGCTCCACGCGTTTCTCCGCAAGCCGCCGCTCCTCGGTCGGGTCGACGCCGTAACGCAGGAGCTGGTCGAAGACCTCGCCCGCCGTGAGGGGGCGCGCGGCCTTGCGCAGGGTCAACACGATCATCACCGCTTCTTCGGAATCGAAGCTATCGGCGATGAACTGTTCGAATCGGGAATCGAAGGACGGCACGGTTGGACGTCAGAGGAACACGCCCGGCCGCGCCATCCTTCCCGGGTCACGGCCGGGCCAGATCGAGGCTCGGCGTTCACGGGAAAATGTGGGAACCGTCTTCAGCCGGTTTCGGAACGGTCTGAGCCCGTTCCCACGTTTCGCGTCAGGTCGTCAGCGGCCGCAAATACTCGACTACTTCCGCGCACTTCGGGTTGTTCGAGATCGTGATCGACGTCTCGGCCCAGCCCAGCGGCGCCCCGTTGTACTGCCCGTCGCGCGCGTTCGGGTCGGCGCCGGCGCCGATGAGGATCTCGGCCATGCGCAGATCGCCGTTCCATGCGGCGGAGTGCAGCGCGGTGTGTTGCGACTGCGCCTCCGCGCGCGCATTCGGACTCGCGCCGCGGGAGAGAAGCCACTCGACCAGCGCGTGATGGCCAAAGTCGACGGCTCCCATCATCACGGCGTCCTGCTGCGCGATCGACGGGTCGGCGTCGATCAGCTTCTCCAGCGTCTCGCGATCGCCGAGGCGGGCGTACTCCTGCGGCTTCGCCTCGACGCCGTGCTCGATGAGGCGGCGCACGAGCGGCTGTCCGCTCGCGCCGTGACGGCTCATCGCGTCGATCGGCGCCGAGCCCCAGCGATCGAGCTTCGTCGTGTCGGCGCCGAGGGCGATGAGGCGATCGATGGCGAACGGCGTGCGGGCGAACGCCAGGAGGGAGCCGCCGTTCGGCGCGATGTCCGGCAACTGGCCGTCGCGCAGCATCTCCTCGACGCGGGCGTCATCCGCCAGCATCAACGCCTCGAGCAGACCAACGCGCGCGCCGCGGCGCAGCAACTCGTCGCGCATTTCGGTGCGATCGCGGTTGATGGCGAGCATGAGCGGCGACCAGAGGTCGTAGCCGTCATTCGTGCCGTTGATGTCCGCGCCGTTCTCGAGCAGGAGGTCGAACAGCTCCCGCCGCCCACCCTCGATCGCGAGATGCAACGCCTGCGGCCGCCCACCCCAGAACGGATGCGGCCCCACCGCGTTCACGAAGGCCGGCGCCGCGGCGATGGCCTGCCGGACGCGATCGAGGTCGCCCTCTCCCACCCGCAACAGCCACGCGGCGACGACGTTCTCGGGAAGCTGGGGCATGAAACCTCCTACCTCCTATCGGTACGTGGGGGCGGGCTTCAGCCCGCCCCAGGACCGGCTGAAGCCGGTCCTCACGTTTCACACGGGTGAAAAACGGTTCTCCTATCACGGCCGGCTGAAGCATGTCCTCACGTTTCATACGGGGTGAAAAACGGTTCTCACATTCACGACCGGCTGAAGCCGGTCCTCACGTTTCACACGGGTGAAAAACGGTTCTCCTATTCACGGCCGGCTGAAGCAGGTCTTCGCATTTCAGGACCGGCTGAAGCCGGCCCCTACATTTTCTCCCGTGCGGCGCGCGTCATCGTTACCAGCACTCTTCGCGCGTCTTCCCGCGACGTCACGCTCTCCGGGAACTGGATCCGGGCGCCTTTCATCCCCTCCGCGGTGCGCACGCGTACGATGAAGCCGAGGCGGTCGCAGGCAACCATCGTCGCTTCTTCGGCGGGGAGGCCGCCGAAGTGGCGGGTGATCTCGCGCAGCGCGTCGGCGTGGTCGGCGTTCATGTGCTCGAGGATCCCGGCGGCGAAAGGCGCGAGCGGATCGGGCTCCGCGGTGCGGTAGTCATCCGCGCCGACCCAGCCCATCACGCCGAAGCCGCCGACGAAATAGACGTCGGTCACCTCGAGGCGGAAGAACGAGAAGTCGGAGAAATCGATCCAGTACTTCGCGGACGGATGGCGCGCGAGGTACGCCTCGCGGATGGCGTCCGTCGCCTCGATGCGCGTCGCGTGGCCAAGGAGCGTGGCGCGCGGAGAGCCGAGCGGGTCGGCGCCGCTGCCGCTCTGCATCACGAGCAGGCTCACGCGCGGGTCGGCGAGCGCGTTCTGGGTGTGGATGGCCATCCCGCTGATGAGGAACAGCGGCGACGCATCATCGAGCAATGCGTACGGCATGACCGAGGCGAAGGGGAAGCCGGGATGCTTCGCGGACTGCGTCGCGAGCGTCCCGACGCGTTCCTCGGAGAGCAGGGTCCGCACCCGTTCGGCATGCGTCGGCTCGAGGCCGGGCGGTGGAGGAGTGGAGGATGTCGCGTGCTGGTTCATGGCGCGGCGCACAGCATAGCGTCAGGCGGTTGTCTCTTCGATGGGTGGCAGAATCCCGCGCTCGACGTAGATCGGGCGGACGTGGCGCGCCAGCATCGGGCGGCGGAACGCGAACCACGTGCCGCCGAGGATGCAGACGATGGCGCCGATGAGGATCGTGCGCGGTGCGCCGATGCGGTCGGCCATGATGCCGGCGACGAGGCTGCCGATCGGCATCGTGCCCATCACGGCGACGCTGTAGAACGCCATCACCCGGCCGCGCAGATGCTCGTCGACGACCGTCTGCAGGATCGTATTCGCCGCCGCGGACTGGAGCATCATCCCCGCGCCGACGAAGAGCAGCAGGAACATCGACAACGCCAGCGCGTGCGAGAACGAGAAGAGGATCAACGCGACGCCAAGCATCATCGTCGCGATCACGATCACTTTGCCGAGGCCGACGACGCTGTGACGCGAGGCGAGATAGAACGTGCCGCACAGCGCGCCGACGCCCGCGCCGGTCATGAGCAGGCCGAGCGTGTGCGGCCCGCCGTGCAGGATCTTCGAGGCGAAGACCGGCATGAGGACCGTGTACGGCATCCCCATCGTGCCGACCAGCGCGACGTTCAGCAGCAGCTCGCGCACGGGCGGGAAGCCGAACACGTAGCCGACGCCGGTGCGCAGCTCGCTCATGAGGCGTTCGCGTTGGGCGGGCTGTGGCCGCGCGGGGATGCGCATCAGCAAGAGAGAGAGGATGACGGCGACGTACGAGACGGCGTCGATGGCGAAGCACCAGCCCTCGCCCACCGCCGCGATGATCAGACCGCCGATCGACGGCCCGACGATCCGCGACGCGTTGAACATCGAGGAGTTGAGCGCGATCGCATTCGGCAGATCGGCGCGGTCTTCCACCATCTCGACGACGAACGCCTGCCGGGCCGGCGTGTCGAACGAGTTGATGAGGCCCTGCACGACCTGCAGGATGATGACGTGCGTCACGGTGATAAGTCCGCTCAGCGCGAGCACGGCGAGCGCGAGCGATTGCAGCGCGGAGAGCACCTGGGTCACGACGAGGATCCGATGGCGGTTCCAGCGGTCGGCGAGCACGCCGGCGAACGGCGCGAGGACGAGCATCGGGATCTGGCCGGCGAATCCGGTGACGCCGAGGAGGAGCTCGGAACCGGTGAGGCGATAGACGAGCCAGCTCGTGGCGACGCGTGTGACCCACGTGCCGATGAGCGAGACGCTCTGGCCGGCGAAGAAGAGACGGTAGTTGCGGTGTCCGAGGGCTCGAGTGAGACGGGCCATTTTCAAAGAATGTTCCTAATGTAGGGCCGACCCTGCGTTTGTCGGTTCCGGGGCGTTTGTCGCCTCCGTCACCGCCGCCGTGATGCGATCGTCGATGTCGCCCGCACGTTCGATCTCCACCGGATAGCGCACGCGGATCTCCACGCCGTTCGGCGCCACGCGCAGGCGGCTGTGCGGGACGGGCGGCGCGGTGGCCATGCCGAGGAGGCGGTCCATGTCGCGATGTTGCTTCTCGATCGCGGGGCGGTAGTCATCGAACACGCTTTCCACGGCGGTGAGCATCGCGGACTGCGTCGCGCGGAAGTCGCTGTTCGGAGGGACGACGAGCGACACCTCGTGCCACAGGAATCGCGTTCCGGGCAGCTGTTTGAAGATGCCGGCTACGTGGTCGAACACGACGGAGTTCGGGAACTCGACGATGCGGCCGGTCGGCAGTTGGTCGCTGCCGCGCGTCTCCAATTCCATCAGATAGATCCACACCAGGCCGACGTCGAGCACGTCGCCGTTCACACTCGCGATGCGCACGCGGTCGCCGGTGCGGATGCCGTACTTGCCGATGATCACGAAGTAGCCGGCCATCGAGAGGATGACGTCCTGCAACGCGATCGCGACGCCGGCCGTGACGAGGCCGATCAGCGTCGTGAGCGAGCTGAAGTCGGAGGCGAACGTCGCGGTCAGAATCCCCGCGACGAGGATCAAGAGCACGATCCGCCGGATGAGGAGGAAGTGGTGCCGGCGTTTGACGTCGGGCACGTAGCGATAGGTGATGCGCCGCCACGCCACCGACATCACGAACACGAGCAACAGCAGAACGC
>JAFAVZ010000039.1 GCA_019242175.1 Acidobacteriota bacterium | reverse complement strand
CTTCATCGCGCCGCCGGAGAAGGAAGCCGCGTGGTCCGACGAAGGCGTCATCGGCGCGTACCGATTCCTCGGCCGTGTCTGGAACAACGGCGAGGCGCTGCGCGAAGCGGAAGCTGGCGGCAACGTGCCGGCCGGCGATCGCGTCGTGCGCAAGATGCATCAGACGATCGACGCCGTCTCGCGGCGCATCGAGAAGTTCGAGCTGAATACCGCCATCTCCGCGTTGATGGAGCTGTCCAACGCGATCGGCGACTCGCTGCCCGAGACGGGCGGGGATCCGCGCGTGCGCGCGGCTTACGAGGCGCTGCTGCAGATGCTCCATCCGTTCGCGCCGCACATCACCGAAGAGCTCTGGGAGCTCCTCGGCCACGACGACATGGTGCTGACGTCGCAGTGGCCGACCGCCGATCCTGCGCTGATGCAGGAGGAGTCGGTGACGATCGCCGTGCAGGTGAACGGCAAGCTTCGCGGACAGGTCGAAGTGCCGAATCCGCCCGAGGAGTCGGTGGTGCTCGAGGCTGTGCGCGGCAACGAACGGGTGCGGACGTGGACGGAAGGGAAGCAGGTCGTGAAGACGATTTACGTCCCGGGAAAACTGGTCAACGTGGTGGTGAAATGAAACGAGCCGTCGTCCTTCTCGCGTTCCTCGCTTCCGCCTGCGGCTACAACCTCGTTGGCCACGGCAACTTCCTGCCGCCGACGATCCACACGATCCAGGTGCCCGCGTTCGTGAACCGCACCACGCGCGTCGAGCTCGAACAGCGCGTGACACAAGCCGTGGCCGACGAATTCGTCTCCCGCGGCCGGCTGCGGCTCGTCACGCAGCCGAACGATGCCGATGCGATCCTGCGCGGCTCCATCGACAGCTTCGGCATCAACCCCATCGGCTTCAACGCGCAAGGCATCGCGACGCAGTACCAGATCTCCATCACCGCGAAGATCGAGCTCGTCGACCATCGCGACAACGACAAAGTGATCTGGAAGAACGACCAGTACCGCTTCACGGAGAACTACCAGGTGGACGTCGCGACCGGCGACACGTTCGACCAGGAGACACGCGCGATCCGCGAGATCGCCGTGCGCTTCGCGGAGTCGCTGGTGGCGAATCTGTTGGAAGGCTTCTAGTGGTTGCTGGTTGCTAGTTGCTGGTTGCTGGTTGCTTGCGCCGCCGCGCGAGTAACCAGCAACGAGTGACCAGCAACTACCCATCCATCTCCCACGCCTTTCGCAGCCACGTGCGCACTTCGTCGTCGATGTCCGCGAGCGACGTGATCTCGATGCGGTGCGTGATGCGGTCCTTCTTCGCGAAGCCGCCCGTGTCGATCAGGCGGCCGCTCGCGGGCGTGTCCTTCAGCGCGAAACCGAAGTCGATGCGGGTGTTCGTCGTCGCTTTGATCTGCGCGATCACGTGCGTGCGGTAGATCGGCACGATCGTCTTTCCCGGCGCGAGGATCGCGCCGGGGTAAGTGCGCGCGAGGTCGTAGAGCGCGTCGTAGATCGGGCGCAGATGCGCCTTCTTGCCGGAGAACATCGCCTCGACGTACTGCGGCGCCGCGGCCATGTACTCGTCCTGGCTCTCCTCGTTCCGGGCCATGCCCATCCGGGCGAAGCCGGGATGCATGTCGTAGTGCTGTTTCGTCTTCGTCATGTGGCGGGATTGTAGGTCCCGAAGCGGTGGCTGGCGAAGCCGGCGATCACCCCAACGATCGCTCCCGGAATCACGATCTCGAAAAAGTGCGCGCGCGAGACCTCCGAGCCCATCGCCGCGAGCGCGCTGAGCACGAGTCCGACGACGAGTCCCGAGCCGACGGCCCAGCCCATCGAACCGGTTCGGCGTGCGACGTAGCCCGCCACCCATCCGGCCAGGAAGCCCTTCAGCATCGAAAAAAACACGATCGACAAAATCATCGGCCGAGCCTCGGGTGTGAACCACGCCGTGAGTCCATCGAAGCATCCGAGCACTGCGCCTACGAGCATTCCGAGCATCACTTTCGACATCGGTCGTTCCCTCCGCTGAGCCTATTCAGCGTTTCGCGAAAATCCTTTAATGGAGAAAGACGGCCGCGGCGACGCGCATCGCGACGTAGGCGGCGATGAGTCCGACGATCACCCGGTTGCGCACGATCCAACGGCGCGCGGTCTCGAACGGCGTGTAGCGATGCGCGCGCACCGGCGCGGCATCGAGATAGCGCAGCACGTCTTCGCCCAGCTCCCGCGCGGAAGCGTAACGCGCCGTCGGCTCGGGCGCCGTCGCCTTGCGCGCGATCGCGCGCAGGGGAGGCGTCGCCTCGTTGCCGACGAGAAACTGCAGGATGGCGCCGAGGGAGTAGAGGTCGCTTCGCTCGTCGAGCTGGCCCTCGGGCGCGATGAAGCCGCGCGTGCCGCCGCGAGCGTCGCCATGGGCGAGGCCCCAGTCGAGGACGACCGTCTCGCCGAAGGCGCCGACCATCACGTTGCGCGGCGTGAGGTCGCGATGGACCACGCCGCGGGAGTGCGCGAACGCCACGGCGTCGCAGATGCGGGCGAAGACGCGCAGCCGTTCGGCGAGCGAGCCGCGGAAATCGGCGAGCGTCGTGCCGTCGACGAGCTTCATGACGTAGAACACGCGGCCGTCCGGCAGCAGCCCGACGTCGTGCACCGGCACGATGCCCGGATGCTCGAGCTTCGCGAGCACGCGCGCCTCGGATTCATCAGCGTCGATGACTTTGATCGCGACGGTGCGCCGCAACGCGGTGTCTTCGGCGCGATAGACCACGCCCATGCCGCCGGCGCCGATCGTGTCGACGATTTGATAACGATCGGCGATCAGCTCCGGCACGGCGGCGGACCGCGTGAGGAGTTCCAGCTGCGCGTCCGGAATCCATCTCATGAGCCGAAGATCCGGCGCGACTCGGCGCGGAACTCCTCGTCGTTCGTGGTGATGCTGCGCAGCCGTTCCAACGCGAAACGGCGTAGCTCGCGGCGGGCAGCCGCGAGGCGGTTGGTGATCGTGGTGACAGGGAGCGCGAATCGTTGGGCGAGATCGGCGTACGACAGATTGTCGTCGGAAAGCTCGTAGGCCTCGAAGATGGCGAAACGCTCGCCGTCCGCGGTGCGGAGATCGTCGAGCGCCTGCTGCATCAGCGACCGCACCAGCTCGCGGGCGAACAGCTCCTCCGGATCGAGCGCCTCGCGCGGTTGCGCGACCTCGGTCTCCGCCGAGGCGAAGTCGAACGACACGTGCTCGATGCCGCCGCCGCGTTTGAGGCGCGTCGCCGCTTCGCGTTCATTGAGCGCGAGGCGATCGACGAGCGTGCGCAGAAACGTGCGGAAGCGTCCTTTCGCCGGATCGAATGAGGCGAAGGACTCGCGCTCCCACGCGCGGGCGAACAGCTCCTGCGTCAGGTCGCTGGCGTCTTCGGGAGAACGGCGGTGCTGGAGCCGAAGGTAGAGATAGACCGGCTTCCAATACGCCTCGACGATCCGCGGGAAACCGGCCGGGCCGGCGGCGATCGCCGAGAGATGGGTGGTGGGGAACACCGAACGATTATCGCTCGGGGAGCGGGCGTCTCGCCCGCTGGCAGCGGCACGTCTCTCGCTGCTGCTTTCTCGGTGTCAGAAAGAAGCCGACGGGCGAGACGCCCGTCGGCCTGCGGGCGAGACGCCCGCTCACCTGGGACTACTTGGCCGAGCGCTTGGAGGCGGCGGCGAGGCGGGACTTGTAACGGTCCGCGGTGTTCGTCTTGATGATGCCCTTCTTCGCGGCCTTGTCGACTTCCGAGAAGGCGGTGCTGAGCACGTCCTTGTCGGAGTCTCCGCCTTTGATCGACGACCGGGTGTTCTTGAGCGCCGTACGGAGGCGCGACTTCGCCGCGCGGTTGCGGACGTTCCGTTTTTCGGCCTGTCTCTCCTGCTTCTCGGCCGAGCGAGTGTTCGCCATGAATCCTGCTCCTACTATTCGTTTGAGATGGACGGGCCGAAGCCCATCCTGTGTGAACTGCGCATTCTACCTCGATTCCACGCCGAGCTTCTTCAGCTCGTCGCGGGCCTTGGCAGCCTCAGGCGAGCGCGGATGCTCGTGCACCACATACTGCAACTGCACGATGGCCCGCGATTTCTCGTTGAGGTTGATGTACGAGTACCCCTTTTTCAGCAGGGCGCTCGGAACTTTGTCGGACTTGGGGAAGTCGTTGACGACCCGGTCAAACTGCTCGATTGCCTCGCGATATTTCTTCTGGGAGTAGAGAGACTCGCCGATCCAGTACGCCGCGTTGTCCGCGAGGTCCGACTTCGGGTTGCTCTTCACGAAATCCCGCAGCCCGGAGATCGCCAGCTCGTAGTTCCCTCGCTGGTAATCGCGGAGCGCCGCCTGGTACGTCTCCATCGGCTTCTCGCCCGGCTGGGGCGGCGCCGGCACCGTCACCTCGCCGCCCGCCGGCATGCCCGGCTGCGCGGCCCCGCCCGTGATCGGAGCGGGGCCTGGAACCGTCATGGGCGGGGGAACGGGAGTGGCTGCGGCGGCGGCCGCGCGGGCGGCTTCCTGCGCCCTCACGTCCTCGAGATCCTTCTGCAGCTGCGTCACCTGCTGGGCGAGGCGGTCGACGCGATAGCCGGACTGCTCGATCGAGCCCTGGGTGTTGTTCGCCCGCTCCTCGATCTGGTCGACTTTCGTCACGAGCGTCGCGTTCGACTTCAGCAGCATCTGCGTCTGCTCGGCGATCTTCGTGTTGACGTTCTGCACTTCCTCCTTGCTGGAGGCCGTGCGTTTGAGCTGCGCCACCTGCTCCTGCAGATCCGAGATCTGGCTCTGCAGCCTCTCGATGTCCGAGGTGCTCACGCATCCGGCGAGGAGAGCCGAGCAGGCGGCGGCGAGGAGGGCGTTCTTCATCATCAGCGGTTCCCGACGAGCACGAGGTGGGCCCGGCGATTCTGCGACCACGAGCTCTCCTCGTGACCCGGATCGAACGGACGCTCTTCGCCGTAGCTCACGGTGCGCATCCTCGAAGAGTCGACGCCGAGGGCGGCGAGATAGTCCTTCACGGTATTGGCGCGGCGGTCGCCGAGAGCGAGGTTGTACTGCTCGGTGCCACGCTCGTCGCAGTGACCTTCGACGAGGAGGTTGTACTTCGGATTGTTTTTCAGCCAGGTGGCCGAGGCGGTGAGGGCCGCCTGCGCGTCACTGCTGAGCGCCGCCTCGTCGTAGCCGAAGAACGCGTCCTTGATGTAGCCGCGCTCCTGCGCGACGCGGTTCGCGCCTTCGATGTCGAGCGGCAGCTCTTCGACCTGCGGCCGCGTATCGGTCTGGACGAAGTCGCGCGGCTCCGGAACCGTCGAGGCGGTCGGCGCCGTGTTCGTCGGGATGTCGACGTTGGGGGCAGTGTCCGTCGCCTGCGTCGCGGTATTCGGATTGACTTGCGGCTTCGGCTTCTTGGGACAGGCCGTCGTAAGGATGCCGACGGCGACCAGGGCCAGGCCGCACAGGAAACCTTTCCACAGCTTACTCATTGCGTTTTCAGCTCCTTATCTCGTGGTGGCGATCATAGCAGTGTATGGGGGCGGTTGCTGGTTGCTAGTTGCTGGTTACTCGCGCTGCAGCGCCTGGAACGATCTGCGGCGCAAGCAACCAGCCACCAGCAACTATTCAGTCGACTTCTTCGACCAATCCGGATCCTTGTTTTCGCCTTCGAACGTCAATTGTTCGATGCCGGTGCCGTCGACGCGCATCCGGTAGATCTGCCACCGGCCGCTGCGGTTCGACTGGAACGCGAGCCAGCGGCCGTCGGGCGACCACGTCGGCTGTTCGTTCGAGCCTTCGCCGGCCACGATGCGGCTCTGCATCGTCGTCACGTTCGCGATGCGGATCTGGAAGCGGCCGTTCACCTTCGACGTGTACGCGATCTCCTCGCCGTTCGGCGACCAGGTCGCGTCATCGTTCCACTCGCCATCGAAAGAGATCCGCCGTACATTCGTCCCCTCGGCATCCATGACGTAGATCTGCGGCGTGCCGGTGCGTCCGGACGTGAACGAGATCTGGCGGCCGTTGGGACTCCACTCCGGCGTCGACTCGATCGACTGGCTGGTCGTCAGCCGGCGCAGATTCGAGCCGTCGTCTTTGATGACATAGATGTCGGGGTTGCCGGCGACCGAGCCGACGAACGCGATGTCGTTGCCGATCGGCGAGAACGTCGCCGACGTGTTCAGATTCAATCCGGTCGCGACGCGGATGCGAGCGCCGCCTCGGCGGCTGATGACGTACATGTCGCTCGTCCCGCGCGCGAACGAGGTGTAGACCATCCGTTCGTTGTCCGGCGACCAGCTGGGAAGGATCGACAGCGCGGCGTGCCGCGTGATCTGGCGCTGATTGCCGCCGTCCCAATCCATCAGCCAGATCTCGAACGAGCCGCTGCGGTTCGAGGCGAAGCCGATCTGCGACAGGAAGATGCCGGTCTGGCCGCTCACGCTGCGCACGAGCGCGCCGGCGATGAGGTGGGCCATCATCGTGAGCGCGCCTTTCGTCCCGCGATAGCGTTTGCCGTACTGCAGCTGGCCGGTCGTGTCGACCATGCTGACGTCGACGAGATGGTCGTCTTTGTCCGTCGACACGTTCAGCGAGATCGCGAGCTGCGCGTTCACCTGTTTCGCGAGATCGCCGCTTGGCGGCACGCCGGGCGGGATCGGCGCGATGGCAAACACGCCCGACTCCGCGAGGTCGCGCGTGAGCGGGCGAAAGAACAGGCTGTTGATCTCTTCCGCGGAGAGGCCGGCGGCGAGGGTGGGGAAGGGAATCGCCACGCGCAGCACGCTCGCCGCCTTCGACGGATCGATCGTGCTCGTGATGTTCGTCTGCCCGTACGCGAGCGAGCTCGCGACGAGGAGGATGGTGAGGAGCAGGGCTTTGCGAAGTCTCATCATCGTCATTTGAAAGTCAGGTGCACTCCAAGATAGGTGCCGGTGTAGCCGAAAGGCAGGGGCGGAAGCGGGGAGGCCTCGAGCACGGCGCGCAACGCGCCGCGGTCGAACGTGCCGTTGCCGCTCGACGTTTCCGTGCGCACGTCACGAATCGTGCCGTCGCGCTCGATGGCGAAGTAGACGACGGACGTCGTTCCCGGCGTCGCCTGCGGCCGCAGCCAGTGCGAGCCGATGAGCGTGTGCATGCGTTCGATGTAGATCGTGTACGGGAAGTCGCCGCCTTCGATGCCGGTGACGCCCGTGCCGCCCACGGCGATGTTCGGCGCGGTCGAGGTCTGTGCCGCGGGCAGAGCCGGTGCCGCAGGTGCGGGCGGCGGAGGCGCGGGCGTCTCGCTGCCTTTCTTCGTCGAGCGTCCGAAGCTCGAAAGCGGCACCGTATTCGGCACCGGCTTGACCTCGGGTTTCGGCGGCTGAAGGATCGGCGTCGGTTCCTGAATCGTCTTCGGCTTCGCGACTTTCGCGGGCTTCGGCGGCGTGCGGATCGGCTCGACGCTCGACGCGGGCATCGGCGCGAACTGGATCTTCACGACGCCCGCGGTCTCGGGCGCCGGCTGATGGATCGCCGTCCAGACCGCGGCGCCACCGATGCCGACGTGCAGGAGCAGCGAGATCGCGATGCCGGTGCCGGCGCCGGTCTGCATCGCCCGCCGCTGCGTCAGGACCTCAGCGACCTTGTCGCGCATCAGCCTTCCTCGGTTGGGTGACCATCCCGAGCTGTTCGACGCCCGCGCGATTCATCACGTCGAGCACCGCCACCACCCGCCCGTACGGCACGTCCGCATCCGCCTCGAGCAACGCGCGCTTCACGCGCCGCCCGCGCAGCATCGTTCCCAGCGTCTGTTCGAGATCGCGGGTGCCGGCCGGCGTGCCGTCGAGGAACACCGAGCCGTTGCTCGCGATGGTGATCTTCGCCGGACTCGCCGAAGCCACCTCGAAGCTCTTCCCCTCGGCCGTCGGCAACTCGACCGTCAGCCCCTGGGTCAGCATCGGCGCGGTGATCATGAAGATGATCAG
>JAFAVZ010000012.1 GCA_019242175.1 Acidobacteriota bacterium | reverse complement strand
GGATCGGATTCGTCGCCTACGAGGCAGCAGCGACGGTGGAGGCGGTGCCGCCGTTGATCGACCATCCGCCCGAGGCTCCGTTCTTTTTCGCGAAGCATCGCGCGGGGATCGCCATCTCGCCGGAAGGCATCGCGTATCTGTTCGCGCCGGAGGGGATGGAGCGCCGGTATGAGGCGATGATCGATGCGCCGATCGTCACGCAGCCTTCCGATCCGAAAGCCGAGAGCCTCGCCGACTCCCTCGGGCAAGGCTTGCATCATGAGATGGTGGAGCGCATTCGCGAGGCGATTTGCGACGGCGAGGTCTACCAGGTCAACCTCACGCGCGCCTTCTCGGCGGCGATGCGTTGCGAGCCGGCGGATCTTTATCGTGCCTTGACCGCTCCCCAGCCGCCGGGTTGTTCGGCAATGATTCGAGGAGCGAGGTGGTCGGTTGTCTCGGCCTCGCCCGAGATTTTCCTGCACGTCGATCGCGAGCGCGGATTCGCCGAGTCGCGTCCGATCAAAGGCACCGTACGGCGCGCGCAGGATGACGACGCGGAGATCGCGACGCTGTTGGCGAGCGACAAGGATGCGGCAGAGCATCTGATGATCGTGGACGTCGTGCGCAACGACTTCGGGAAGATCGCGCCACCGGGGCAGGTGACGGTGCCGGCCTTCCGCTCCGTGCGCACGCTCGCGCAAGTGCATCACCTCGAATCCACCGTGCGCGCGGAAGGACTGCATGGCGTGGCCGTGGCCGACATCATGGCGGCACTGTCGCCGGCGGCGTCGATCACCGGCGCGCCGAAGCGCACCGCCGTGCGCATGATTCGTGAGCTCGAACCGGTGCCGCGCGGCGTCTACTGCGGCGCGATCGGAATGGTGAGTGCGCGCATCGCCACGTTCAGCGTCGCGATCCGGACCGCCGTGGTGACCGAGGATTCGGTTCGCTATCACGCCGGCGGCGGCATCGTTTGGGACTCGGCCGCAGAGGACGAAGACGACGAGTGTTACGCGAAAGCTGCGGCGTTTCTCCGGTATGTGCAGGGCGAAAAGCGATGACGATGGGCTTGTTCGAAACGATGCTCGTCCGGGACGGACGCGTCGTGCAACTCGAAGAGCATCTCGCGCGGATGGCCGCGTCTTGCCGCGCCCTCGAATGGGGCGAGCTCGACGCACATCGTTTTCGATCGGTGGCGCGCGGCGCGGCGATGCAGAGCGATGAGTCCGCGGTGCGCGTCACGCGCACGACGGACGGTGAGGGCGGGTGGCTGCTCGAAGCGACGGCATTCGCCATCCCGCAAGCCACGCGACTCCGCCGCACGCACGGACGCGCGATCACGCTCGATCCGTCATTCGTTCGCCCGCTGCCTCAGCACAAGACGCTGCCGCTCTCCACCTATAGCGGCGCACTCGCCGTCGCGATCCAGGCAGGCGCCGACGAGGCGTTCTTCGTCACGCCTCGCGGCGAGATTCTGGAGGGATCGGGAACGAACGTCTTCGCGATGAGAGGAGATACGCTGACGACGGCGCCGGGCGTGCTGCCCGGAGTTGTACGCGCGTGGGTTCTCTCGATCGCACGGCAGATGTCTTTACGAATCGAAGAGCGCGCGCCACGCGCGGACGAGTTGCGCATGGGCGGCTTCGTCACCGGCAGCCTCACCACCCTCGCTCCGCTCCGCTTCCTCGACGGCCATCCGTGCGCATCGCCGGGCGAGGCGTATGAGGCGATCGCGCGTCAGTACCCGCCCGGCGAATAGCCACTCCTGGGGGGCTTGCCCGCCTCGCAAACTCCCGTCTACCATCCGCCCATGCCGACGAAGAAAGCACCCGACACCGGGAAAGCGCCCTCCATGCTGATCGACGAGAGGATCGAGGAGCTGGGAGACTGGCGCGGCGAGACGCTCGCGAGGCTTCGCACGCTGATCAAGAAGGCCGATCCGAAAGTCGTCGAAGAGTGGAAGTGGAACGGCCCGGTCTGGTCGCACGACGGGTTGATCTGCACGGGCGAGACATACAAGAAAGCGGTCAAGCTGACGTTCGCCAAAGGCGCGGCGGTCGACGATCCGACGAAACTCTTCAACTCCAGCCTGGAAGGCAACACGCGCCGCGCGATCGACTTTCACGAAGGCGACGAGATCGACGAGAAGGCGTTCAAGGCGCTGATCCGCGCCGCGGTGGCGTT
>JAFAVZ010000646.1 GCA_019242175.1 Acidobacteriota bacterium | reverse complement strand
CGCGTGACGCACGACGGCGGCCGGCTCGTAGCTCGCGCGGCAGCCGGCGATCCACGTCCGCCAGCCGAAGTCGACGTCTTCGAGGTAGGCGAAGTAGTCGTCGTCGAAGCCGCCGAGGCGATCGATCGCCGAACGGCGGGTGATCATGTTGCCGCCGCAGGCGAAGAGGATGTCCGCGCCGGCATGCGGCTCCGGCCGCGAGCCGATCGGCATGCGGAAGCCGTCCTGAAACGCGTGGCCGTCAAACGTGAGGACGCCGCGGATGAAGTCGATGCGTTCGCCGGCGAGATCGATGATCCGGCCGCCGACGGAGACGACGTCTTCCGACGACTCCTCGATCGCATTCGTCAGCGCCTTCAGCCAGCCCGGCTCCGGCACCGCATCGTTGTTCAGGAAGATGACGTTCCGCGCCTCGGAGCGAATGAGCGCCGCGGCGATGCCGCCCGTGAATCCGCGATTGCTCCCCAGCGGCAGGAAGCGGGCGTACGGGTGCTTCTTCGTGATCGCGGCGATGGAGCCGTCGGTCGAGCCGTTGTCGACGACCGTGACGACCGCGCCTTCGACTTCCGCGAGCTGCGGCTCGACGGCCGCCAGACAGCGCAGCGTGTCGTCCCGCCCGTTCCAGTTCACGACGATGATGTCGACGGTCGGCGTCGTCATCCGGCCACACGCCTCACGCGACGCTTGATCCGGTCGAGCATCGAGGGCGGGCGCTCCGGCAGCTGCAGCTTCACGCCGAACGCCTCTTTCGCGCCGTCGAACTGCGGCGCGCGCACGAAGTCGAGGAGCGGCCGCAACACGCGCGACCACTGATGCTCTTCTGCGAACTGCAACGCGCCGCGCGCCATCGATTCCTGATTGTGCAGCACGTTGGCGAGCGCCGCCGCATAATCCTGCGCCGACGCGCCGCGCACGATCGCTCCCGCGCCGTAGCGCAGCAGCAGTTCGTCCGTTCCCGGCGCGGAGCTCGTGACGATCGGCAATCCGCCCCAAAGATAGTCGTAGACGCGCGTCCGCATCGAGAGGTCGGTCTCGATCGACTGCGGAAACGTCAGCAGAGCGGCGGTGAACTGCTCGAACCACGCGCCGCGATCCGCGTACGGAACCCAAGGCTCGAACCGCACGAACCCATACCGTTTCTTCCTGACGTGATCCATCGCCTCGGCCGTCTTGCCCTGTGGCGTGAGCGCCGGATTCGGATGACGCGTGAACGTCAGCGTCAGCTCCGGGAAGTCGCGACGCGCGAGCGCCGCGGCCTCGATGGCGAGGATCGGGTCGTACCAGTCGTAGATGCCGCCGAAGAGGATCGCCGGCTTCGTGCGCGCGACGAACGCGCGCGGCGCCTGCACGCCGAAGGGCGCGATGCGCACGAGCGACGCGAGCGAAGGATCGGACGCGAATGCGATCGGATTCAGGCGTCCCATCGCCAGCAACACGCCGAGGTAGAAGAGGCGCTGGGCTTCGGAGGCGCAGAGGAAGACGTCCGCGCGCTCGATGGAGCGCAGCAGCGTCGCGTGATCGTGCGCGAACACCTCCGAACCGCGTTCGGCGAAGTAGTGCAGGTTTTCGATGATGAACGGATCGTACAGGTCCACCGCGGTCGGAAGCGAGCGCGCATGGGCGAAGAAGTCGTTCGCGACGTGCCCCTGTACGACGGCGACGTCGCTCTCCAGACTCGCGTCGCGCAGCGCTTCCGGCGCGATCGCGGCCGTCTTGCAGCCGTCGACCGGACCGCCGTCGCGAGAGAGGAGCGTGACCTGGTGGCCGTCCGCGAGGAGCACGGCGGCCATTTCGACGAAGCGGATGCCGATGCCGGCAGGCTGCCCATGCCCGAGGGGCTCGGGACAAACGAGCAGCGTCCGCGTCAACCGCGCCCTCGCATCTTTTCCATCATCGAATGCAGCTTCCACGTACGCGACTGCATGATCTCGTCGACGAGGTGTTGCAGACGCTGAATCTCCTTGTACAACGCGTTGTTCGTCGTGGCCTGCTCGGCGATCGCCTCGGCGGTTTTCGCGGAAGACTTCTGATGCCCCGCGACCTCTTCCTTCAACTTCGCGATCTCGACGATCTTGAGCGCGCGGTCATCCTCGAGCTGCCAGATGATGTGCTCCATCGTGTCGACTTCCGCGGCGCGTTTCTCGCGCTCGTGGAGGAGGTCGGAGATGCGCCCGATCTCGCGATGCGCGCCGTCGAGCTCCGTCTCGCACTGATGCGCGCGCCCTTTCGCTTCGACCGATTCGGCGAACACGGTGTTGATGCGCTGCTTCTGCCGCTCGATCGCGTTCGCGAAAACGTCGTTGTCGACGAGCGCCGCATGCTTCTTCCAAACCTGCAACTTCGCCGCGCGGAAAGCCGACGATCCTTCGGGGTTCGTCTGCGTGATCGTGGCGCCGCCTTCGATGTGCCGGATCTCGCACGTGACGCGCGGCAGGTGGGCGAAGTCGCCGCGTTGCGCGACGCGGATCAAAAAGTCCCAGTCTTCGAAGAGGTCGAACGTCGTGTCGAAGCCGCCGACGGCGAGATAGGTCTCGCGCGGAACGAGCAGCGTCGGCAGCGGGATGTAGTTGTCGACGAGGAGGAGGTCGCGGTCGAAATCGTTGCTGAAGAGGCGCAGCCGCTGCTTCGTCTCCAGCGAGGGCGTGAGGAACGCCGAGACGGCGTCGGTGTACCACGCGGCGTGGGGCGACTTCGCCGCGGCGCTCGCGAGCATCGCGAGATGCTCGGGGTAGTAGAGGTCGTCGTCATCGAGAAAGGCGATGAACTTGCCCGATGCCGCCTCGACGCCGGCGTTCATCGCGGCCGAGCGTCCGCGCGGCGTCTCGTGCTCGACGAGCTTCACGCCGCCGATCTCCGGCCGCACGCCGCCATCGTTCACCACGACGATCTCCGCCGGGTGATCGTTCCCCCGAATCGACGCGATGGCGTCGCCGAGGAGCGCGGGGCGGTCTTTCGTCCGGACGATCACGCTGATGGGCAACGTCTCGCGTTCCACGGTGATCGTGCGCGCGTGGCCGGTGAGCTGCTGGATCTCGCTCACGGCCATCGTCCGTAACTTCGGCAACTCGATCACGAAATAAGCCTCGGCCGCCCGCGCCTCGGCCGGCAACGTCATCGCTCGGTACGCGTTGAGGCCGCGCGCGAACGCGGCGTAGTCGCGTTTCTCGGTCTGGGACTCGTGTGCGGCGATCGCCGCGTACTTCGCATCCGCGACGTTGGTGATGTCGACGATCGTGTTCGGCCGCAGCGGCTGGCTCACCTCGTAGAACGCGACCTGCGCGACCGCGAGCTCGGCGAAGAGCGCCTCGTCGCGCTGCACGAGCGTGCAGAACGCGAGGGCGAGCGCGAGGTGGTCGGGATGGATCTCGATCGGACTGGGCACAGCGATGAGGTCGGGCCGGAACTCGGCAAGCTCATTGCGGAGAACGTCCATCAGCGCGTCGATGGCGCCGAGCAGACCGCGGTCGGGAAAGCGGAGGAAGCGAAGGTCGGCGGCGCCGAGGAGGTCGAGGCCGCGGCGCGACTCTTCTTCGCGCTTTGCCGCGTCGCCCGCCTGGGCGCCGTTCGTGGCGACGATCACACGCACGGAGCGCCGTTCGTTGAGATGCTGAGCGATGAGGCCGCCACAACCGATGACCTCGTCATCCGGATGCGGCGCGAGCACGAGCAGCCGCTGCCCGCGCAGCGCGGCCGGCTCGTACGGGATGACCTCGGATTCGACGGCGGGCATCGGGCGGATTATGTCATTGGGGACGGGAGGTATCATTTCGGTGGGTCGAGCGTGAGCAAAGAGCGCAAAGTCGGAGATCTGCTCGCTTTGATCGAGCATCTCGTGAGGGAAAGTAGCGGCTTCCAATCTCCGGCGGAGCTCTATCCTCGCGCTTTCGCTCTCCTTTTCGAGTGTGTGTCTTTCGACGTCGGCCTCGTGGTGATGATCGAGCAGCACCTCGAGCTACACATCACTACGCGAGCCGGCGCCGCAACGCTGGTGACCGAGGAGCTGATCCACCGGACGCGGAAGACGCTGCAGGAGTTGTTTCCCCTTTCGTTCGAGACGACCGAGGTGATGGTGGTGGGGGAGAGCAACGACCTGCCGGCCGGCAACAGCGGAACGGACGCATTGCGTCATGAGGCGCATGCAATTCTCACCGTGCAGGGCCGTACTGCCGGCGCGCTGCTGCTCTACCGCGGCGACGCGCCGTTCAGCGAAGACGAGCGACAGATCGCCGCCAACGCCGCGACGCAGGTCTCGATGCTCCTCGGCAATCTCCGCTTCCGGGAACGCATCCTCAATCTCGCCGATACGGACGACCTCACCGGCATCTGGAACAAAC
>JAFAVZ010000501.1 GCA_019242175.1 Acidobacteriota bacterium | reverse complement strand
AGGAGATGCATGATGGCAATGTAGGGCCGGCTCTCCAGCCGGCCGATGTCGATGCTGGGCCGGCTGGAGAGCCGGCCCCACGTCTTAGAAACTGCTTTCCACCACTTTGATGTCCCGCTTCGCCAGTTCCTTCATGAACAGGTCCGCCGGCACGCAGCGCTCCTGCGGCAGCGCGCCCTTCTTCTCGATCTGGCCGCGGGCCATCATCAGCGCGACGATCGCCGCCGGGAACGCGGTCGTGCGCATCATCGAGCTGAGGCCGGTCTTCGGATCGTAGTAGTCGATGATGTCGTAGCGGAGCGTCTTCCCTCCCCCGACCACCTCGACGCGAACGAGCACGGCGTCCGGCTCGTCGTGCGGCAGGTTGGCTACGATCAGATCGCCGAGGAGCTGGCGCGGCACGACCTGCTGGCCGCGGACGTCGATCGGCTCGCTGCTGCAGAGGCCGAGGTCGATCATCGTCTTGAACTTCTCGCAGTGGCCCGGGTAGCGGATCGTCTTGTAGTCGAGCTCCCGCACCTGGCCGAGGAACGTCTCCGGTAGCGTCGACGTGCCGCCCGACGTCTGGAACGCTTCCATCGTGCCGAACGGTGCGGGAAAGTCCAGTGCCTCGATCTCCGTCATCGACTCGATCACCGTGATCTTGCCGTCGCGGATCACGCGCGCCTTTTCGATGTATTCGTTGATGAGGCCTTCGACGGAGAAGACCATCTGGTAGTTCAGCGGCGGCTGCGGGTTCTGAGGGAGTCCGCCGACCCGGATGTGGATCTCTTCCGGATTCTCGACGCGCCCCGCCGCGTGGGCGACGAGCACCGCGACCATGCCCGGCGCAAGGCCGCAGTCGGGGATGACGTTGATGCCTTTCGCCTTCGCCGCCTCGTCCTGCGCCAGCTCCGCGGCCACGACGTCGTTGTTGCCGCCGAGGTCGCAGAAGTTCGTGCCCGCCTCGATGGCCGCCTTGGCCAGCTTTTCGTTGAACCAATACGTGATGCAGCTGAGCGCCGCATGATGGCCGGACATCAGGCCGACGATGTCGCCGTTCGCGACGTCGATCTGCACGGCCTTCCCCTTCGGTCCGATGTGCTTCGCAATCGCCTCGGCCTTCGTGAGGTCGACGTCGGCGACGGTGACCGTCTCGACGTCCGGTTGCTGGGCGAAGTCATACGCGGCGCCGAGGCCCATGCGGCCGGCGCCCAGAACGAGCATTTTCAAATTCGGCGTGTCCATGCGGCGCGGATGGTAACTCCGAAGGGCGGGAAATGTAGGGGCGGGCTTCAGCCCGTCCCAGGACCGGCTGGAGCCGGCCCCTACATCACCGCAGATACTGCTCGATCGAAGTGAGGAACGTCTTCACGTCGATCGGCTTCGAGATGTAGCCGTCGCAGCCGGCGTCGAGGAACCGGTCCTTGTCGCCGCGCATCGCGTGCGCGGTCAGCGCGAGGATGGGGATGCGCGCGGTGCGGTCGTCGGTCTTCATCGCCCGCACGACGGAGAGGCCGTCCATGCCCGGCAGATGGATGTCCATCAGGATGAGGTCGGGGCGGCCGTCGTCTTCGCGGCGCGTGATGGCCAGCGCCTCTTCCCCGCTCGTGGCTTTGACGATCGCGTAGCCCCCTTCTTCGAGGAGGTACTCCACGAGCTGCATGTTCATGTCGTTGTCTTCGACGACGAGAATCGTGCGACTGTTCATGCGGGGAAACCCCGCCCGGAGTTTACCTCACGCCGGAGGCTTTTGCCCGAGTTGGGGCGCCGTCGCTTTCAGGTCCCTTTCCGGGAAAAACCACGGCTCGAGCTCCACCTTGGCCTTGGCCTGCACTTCCTCGACCTTGCGCGCCATCTCCTCCTGCCGGATCTTCTGCGCGAGCTGCGCCTTCACCGCCTCGAAGGGGATCGCGCCGACGCGGAAGATGTGGATGGCGTACTGGCTGCGCACCGGTTCGCTCACTTCGCCCGGCTTGAGGCCCTGCACGGTCTGTTCGAGCTGGGGCGGGAGCGCGCCCGGCTGGAGGGGACCGAGGACGCCGCCGTTCTGGCCGGACTGCGGGTCGTCCGATTCTGCCTTCGCCGCCGACGCGAAATCGCGTCCGCCGCGGAGCTGGCGCACGAGCGCATTCGCCTTCTGCAACGCCTGATCGGGTGTCATCGCCTGGCCGCCACCCTTCGGCGGCAGGGCGCCGCCGGCGTACGCGATCGCGATGTGGCTCAGCACCACCGCGTTGCCTTTCTCTTTTTCGTATTCGGCGCGCAGCGTCGCGTCGCTCGGCTCGGCGGCGAGCTTCTGTACCGCGTAGCTCGCGGCCGCATTCTCCAGACCGAACTTGATGCGCGACGCGAGCTCGGGATCGTTCGTGGCGCCTAGGCGCTTGCCTTCCTGCGCGAGAGCCTTCAAGCGGATGAGCTGCTGCGCGAGCGCGAGCCGGCCCTTGGGCGTATCGAGAAATGCCCGCTGCTGCTCGGGCGCCTCGGCCATCACCATCCGGAACTCGCGCTCCGTGACCGGCACACCGTTCACGCGCATGACGATCTTGTCGTTCGGTCCGACTTCGCTACCGTCGCCGGCCGCGGCCATCCCGCCCGGCACGTCCATCGCGCCCGCCGCCGGCGTGTCCTCGAGCGAGAACGGCTGGGACGGCGTCGCCGGCCGCTTCGGCAGCGCCGCGCTGAGCGCGAACGCGAGGCCGAAGACGGCGAGGATGGCGACGAGGGCGAGGGTGAGGTCTTTCTTCATGCTGTGCGCATTGTACCGGTTGGGAATGTAGGGCCGGCTCTCCAGCCGGCCGCAGTCGAGAATGGTGCGGCGGGGCGACGCCCGCCGCGTCCGTGCTTCACGGGGCCGGCTGGAGAGCCGGCCCTACGTCGTGCAGCGCGGCGTCGGCTGGAGAGCCGGCCTACATTTTTCTGACCGTTGACCTCTCGCCTGCCTTTCAATATCCTCACCGCCTTGTGAAACTTTTCACGCGACGGGCGAAGCGTGACTGGTTCACCGCCCACGACTTGCGGCTCCCCGATCGGGCGCCGAACCTGCACGCGAACTCACCAAAATGGCCAAAGTAACCATCGACGGAATCGAAGTCGAAGTCCAGGAAGGGATCAACTGCATCGAGGCCGCCAAGGCCGCCGATGTCCACGTCCCCCACTTCTGCTACCACCCTTCTCTCACCGTCGTCGGCCAGTGCCGCATGTGCCTCGTCGAGATCGAGGGCATGCCGAAGCTCCAGGCCGGCTGCTCCACCACCGTTCGGGACGGGATGAAGATCCACGTCTACAACGAGAAGGTGGACAAAGCGCGCAAGGGGCAGATGGAGTTCCTGCTCATCAACCATCCGCTGGACTGTCCGATCTGCGACAAGGCTGGCGAATGCCCGCTGCAGGACTACTCCTTCAACTACGGCTCCGTGAACTCGCGCTACGAGGAAGCGAAGCGCACCTACCCGGGCATGGACCGCACGCCCATCGGCCCGCACGTCGTGCAGAACATGAACCGCTGCATCCACTGCACGCGGTGCATCCGTTTCTGCAACGAGGTCACCGGCACCGACGAGCTGGCGTTCTTCCGCCGCGGCGCGTCCACCGAGGTCGGGATCTTCCCCGACACGCCGCTGGAGAACTGGATGTCTGCGTGCGTCACGGACGTCTGCCCGACCGGCGCCCTCACCACCCGCGAGTTCCGTTTCGAGTCGCGCGTGTGGAACCTCGACTCCACCGACTCGGTCTGCAACGGCTGCGACGTCGGCTGCAACCTCTTCGTCAATCACCGCAACGGCCAGGTCTTCCGTTACCGGCCGCGCGTCAACTCGGACGTCAACGATCACTGGCTCTGCGACTACGGCCGCTTCAGCTACGAGCGTTACGAATCCGACCGCGTCGTCGTTCCGAAAGTCCGCACCGACGACTACCTCGGCATCTCCACCTGGGCCGAGGCGCTCGATGCGATTGCCGACGCCGTGCAGGGCGCGAACAACCTCGCCGCCATCGCCTCGGCGCACATGACGAATGAAGAAGCGTCCGCGGCGAAGCAGCTCTTCGACAGCATCGGCGCGAAGACGTCGCTGATGGTCGATCCGATCGGACCGATCAAGATGAAGGCGCGCACCGAGTGGCTCCTCGGCACGCAGGCCGCGCCGAACTTCCGCGGCGTCTCCACCATCCTCGGCGGCGACACCGCGAGCGACGCCGACAAGCTGATGACCAACGGCGCCGCGGGCGTCGATCTCCTCTGGATCTGCGACGTCGACTTCAGCGAACGGGCGAAAGACCCGGCCGTCGTCGCGAGTCTCCGCCAGGCGAAGTTCCTCGTCGTCACGTCATGGGATGCGAATCATCCTCTGGCCGAGGCGGCGGATGTGCTGCTGCCGGGGGCGATTCACGTGGAGAAGGACGGGACGTACACCAACCTCCAGGGAACCGTCCAGGAAATCCACCAGGCGTATCCGCCGAAGGGACAGGCCGTCGTCGATCTCGAGCTGTTCCGGCGCGTGAGCGCGCGGCTCGCGGCGATGGCTCCGGCGGAAGCGGCGGTCTAGGACAGGAACGACGCGATGCCATTCGACGCCACCGACATCGCCCTCTCCCTCGTCAAGATCGTGATCGTCCTCGCGGGACTGCTGAACGTCACGCCGATCATGGTCTGGGTCGAGCGCCGCGGCAGCGCGCTCATTCAGGACCGGCCCGGCCCGAACCGCGTCGGCCCGCTCGGCCTCTTCCAGTCTCTGGCAGACGCCGCGAAGTTCATCCTCAAGGAAGACATCATCCCCCTCGGCGCGCACAAGTGGCTCTACACGCTCGCGCCGACGTTCGGACTCATTCCGGCGCTGACGACGATCTCCGTGATTCCGTGGGGCCGGCCGTTCGTGATCCCGGAGAAGCACTGGTTCGGCAAGACGTTCTTCGAAGGCGGCCGCCTCTTCGAGCCGATCGTCGCGGACGTCAACGTCGGGGTGCTCCTGATCTTCGCCCTCGCGTCGCTCGGCGTGTACGGCATCGTCACCGCCGGCTGGTCCTCGAACAACAAGTACTCGCTCTTCGGCGGCATCCGCGCTTCCGCGCAGATGATCAGCTACGAGCTCGCGCTCACGCTGTCCGCCGTCGGCGCGCTGATGGTCGCCGGCTCGCTGCGCCTCACGGAAGTCGTAGGCCAGCAGACCGGCTACTTCGTCATCGGCGGCTTCCTCAAGATCCCGGCCTGGAACTGCTTCTCGCCGGCGATGTGGATCAGCTTCATCGTCTTCGTCGTCGCCGCATTCGCGGAGACGAACCGCCTGCCGTTCGACTTCGCCGAAGCGGAAGCGGAGCTCGTGGCCGGATACCACACCGAGTATTCGTCGATGAAGTTCGCGCTGTTCTTCATGAGCGAATACATGGCGATGGGC
>JAFAVZ010000493.1 GCA_019242175.1 Acidobacteriota bacterium | reverse complement strand
CGCTCGACGCCGCGCACTTCCATGCGTCGTTTGATGCCCTGAAACGTCTCGAGACCTTTTTGAATCGCTTCCGTTTCCACGCCGCGGAGGCGGGCGATGGCGATGTCCGCGAGGGCGTTGAGCACGTTGTGGCGGCCGTCGAGCGTCGTGTGGAACCGCGTCCATTCGCGGCCTTCCCACCAGGCCGTGAACGAGGCGCCGGTCGGCGTGAGCTCGACGTCCGTGGCGCAGATGTCGCGCTTGCGATCCCAGCCGAACGTGAACCAGCGCGCCTTCGCATCGGTGCGGAGCGAGGCGACGTTCTCGTCATCGCCGTTCGCGACGATCACGTCGCCCGGCGCGACCTGCTGCACCGCGGCCCGGAACGCGGAGATGATCGCTTCCAGATCGCTGTAGATGTCGGCATGGTCGAACTCGATGTTGTTCACGATCAACGAGTTGGCGTGGTAGTGAAGGAACTTCGGCCCCTTGTCGAAGAACGAGGTGTTGTACTCGTCTCCTTCGATGACGAAGTCCGGCCCGTCGCCCAGCTTGAAGTTGCTGTTGAAGTTGAGGGGGATGCCGCCGACGACCATGCTCGGGTCGCGTCCGGCGGACTCCAGGAGCCAGGCCATCAGCGAGGTGGTGGTCGTCTTTCCGTGCGTGCCGGTGACGACGATCGAATGCTTTCCTTTGATGAAAAGCTCATGGATCGCCTCCGGCATCGAGATGTACGGAAGGTCGAGCTCCAAAGTCGCGGCCGCTTCGGCGTTGGTGCGCGCGGCGACGTTGCCGATGACGACGACATCCGGCCGTAACGTCTCCAGATGCTCTTTCGTATATCCCTCGAGCACCGGGATCCGGAGGCTCTCGAGGTACGTCGACATGGGCGGGTAGACATGTTCGTCGGACCCCGAGACTTCGTAACCGCGTTGCTGGAGCATGCCGGCCAGAGAGGCCATGGCGGTCCCGGCGATTCCGATCAGATACACACGGCGGACGTTGGGAAGTTCTTTGATGTGAGGCATCAGCCCGGCTCCTCAGCAAGAAGCATGCTTTTTACTCGTCGAAACCACAGGATGCAAAGCAGTTTTCGTCGGGAATGGCGTTTTTCGGGGCGCTGTTCGAACCGTCCGCTACCCCAAGATCGAAATACCCAGATTCAACCAGGAGGACTTTCCCGCATGTCGAAGCGACTCATTGCCATCACGACGGCGTTCCTGCTCTCCAGCGCGGCACTGATGGCCGCCGAGACCGCGAATGCCAAGAAGCCGGCGGCCAAGCCGGCAGAGACGGCGGCTGCCAAGGCCGACGCCACTCCGGACGACGAAAAGGCCCCGCGCCTGACGATCGTCGAGCCGATCAAGGACTACGGCGTCGTGCCGAAGGGCGACAAGCTCGACTGGTCCTTCGTCGTCAAGAACACCGGCAACACCGACCTCCAGATCATCGCCGCGAAGCCGGGTTGCGGCTGCACCGTGGCCGATTTCGACAAGGTGATCAAGCCGGGCGAGACCGGCAAGGTCAACGCCCACGTCGACACCACGAACTTCGCCGGCCCGATCGCCAAGAGCGTGACGGTCGAGACGAACGATCCTTCCAACCCCACCGCCCAGCTCACCATCCACGCCGTCGTGAAGCCGTACGTCGAGGCTTATCCGGCCGGCTTCGTCCGCTACAACCTCCTGCAGGGTGACGCGGAGACGCAGAGCGTGACGCTCTACTCGGAAGAGGACGAGCCGTTCCAGATCACGGGCGTCAAGGTTCCGGGCGACTGGGTGAAGGTCAACTACAAGAAGATCGACGACCCGGCGCAGATCGCGCAGGTCGGCAAGAAGGACCAGGCCCAGTACCGCTTCGACATCACCGTCGGCGGTCCGGATGCGAAGATCGGCCCGCTGGCCGAGAAGGTCCTCATCACGACGAACTCCAAGCACCAGCCGGAGTACCCGATCAGTCTGTCCGGCGTCATCCGTCCGACGTTCCGCGTCGACCCGACGGGCGTCAACTTCGGCGAGGTCGCCCCGAGCGACAACGCCGCCACCCGCTCCATCACTCTTCGCTCGAACAACCTGAAGACGCCGGAGACGTTCTCGGTGACGAAGGCCGAGTCGAGCATCCCGGGCGTCATGGCTTCGGTCAAGCCCGCCGCGAACAAGGGCGAGTACGAAGTGACGCTGCAGGTCTCCAAGGAAGCGAAGGCCGGCGACCTCGACGGCCAGGTCAAGATCTACACGAACGACAAGATCAACCCGGTCGTGACCGTTCCGGTCAAGGGCGTGGTCAAGTCGACGACCGCCAGCAAGTAAGTCTTTCCCGCAACGAATCGAAGGCAGGGCCGGCTCTCTTCGGGGAGCCGGCCTTTTTTCATTGCACGATGGCGATGCCCGTGCCGTCGCCCACCGGCAGAATCGTGGTGACGAGCCGCCCATCCGTGGCGATGCGCTGATTGAAGGCGCGCAAGGCATCCGTCGACCCATCTCGCACCCCGTCGGCGACCTTGCCTCCCCACAACAGGTTGTCGCAGACGATGACCGCGCCTTTCTCCAGCTTCGGCAACAGCCCGTCGAGATACTGGCCGTACTCGGTCTTGACGCAGTCGATGAAGGCAAAGTCGAAGGTGCCTTCCAGCCGCGGAATGACGTCCAACGCCGCACCATGATGGAACACCACCCGGCACTCCAGCCCCGCCTCGGCCACGAATCCCTTCGCGACGCTCAACGTGCGCTGATCGATCTCGATCGTTTCGAGGGTGCCCTCCCGCCCGAGCTCTCGCCCCATGACGATGACCGAGTACCCGATGTTCGTCCCGACCTCGATCAGCCGCCGCGGCCGCTTCGCGCGCAAGAGGACGCGCATGAGCTGCGCGACTTCCGGATCCGCGATCGGCTGCCCGTTCTCGTGCGCGTACTCTTCGACGCGCTCGAGCAGGGCGTCACGGGGCGGGAGGAGGGAGTCGAGGTAGTGCGCCTGCGCACGCTGGAGGATGGCGTCGGCACGGTCTTTCATGGAGGGGGATTGTATGCGGGCTCAATGCCGCCAATAGCCGGGGCGGCGACGATGATGCGCGACGGCGATAATCACGAGCTCATCTACGTCCATCTCGTAGATCACGTCGTACGGGAATCGCGGGACACGCATCTTCCGAGCCGTGGCGCCGAGCGGATGTCCGGATCGGGAAGGGCAACGATGCGCTCGATCGTCTCACGCAGCCCGATGCGAAATCGCTCGCACGCATCGGGACGATCGAAGTGTTGCTCCGCATCGAGACGGTCCGGGCTGCGAGACGAGAAAAGCGAACTCTCACTCGGCTGCGAAAAACTCGTCCATGGTGAGGCCGGGATCGCGCCCGGACTTCAGATCATCCAGTCGACGGCGACCTTCCTCGATCCACTCCTGCTCGTATAGCAGCTCCGGCGAATCAGCGAGACTCTGGATCAGATCCCGGGCGAGCTCTTCGCGCTCCTCGAACGAGAGATCGAGGGCTTCTGCACGGATTCGGTCGATGCCTCTGCTCACATCGCCCATCCTACCTCGGACTCACTTCGCCTCGACGGCCTCGCGCAGCTTCTCGGCCTGGAAGTGCGACGCGAGGGGGTTCACGATCACGTCGAGGTTGCCGTTCATCACGTCGGGGAGGTTGTGCACGGTCAGGCCGATGCGGTGGTCGGTCACGCGGTCCTGGGGGAAGTTGTACGTCCGGATCTTTTCCGAGCGGTCGCCGCTGCCGATCATCCCCTTGCGCGTCGCGGACAGCTCGGCTTCGCGTTTCTGGCGTTCGATGTCGTACAAGCGGGCCTTCAGCACCTTCAGCGCCTTCGCCCGGTTCTTGATCTGCGACTTCTCGTCCTGGCAGGAGACGACGACGCCGGTCGGGAGGTGCGTCATGCGCACGGCGGAGTACGTCGTGTTGACGGACTGGCCGCCGGGACCGGACGAGCAGAACGTATCGATCCTCAGATCCTTCTCCGCCACCTGAATGTCGATGTCCTCGGCCTCGGGGAGCACGGCCACCGTGATGGCGGACGTGTGGATGCGGCCCTGTGTCTCGGTCTGCGGCACGCGTTGCACGCGGTGCACGCCGGACTCGAATTTCAGACGTGAGTAGACCTTGTTCCCTTCGATCTGGATCGTCGCGTCCTTGATGCCGTTCACGGACGAGTAGTTCGCGTCGGTGACGTCCACCTTCCAGCGCTGCTGCTCCGCGTAGCGGATGTACATGCGCATGATCTCGGACGCGAAGAGCGACGCCTCGTCGCCGCCCGTACCGGCGCGGATCTCGACGAACACGTTCTTCTCGTCATTCGGGTCTTTCGGCTGGAGGAGGATGCGAATCTCGCTCTCGAGCCCCGGCTCCTTCCCTTCGAGGTCGGCCAGCTCGAGCTCGGCGAGCTCGCGCATATCGTCGTCGCCCTTGAGCGTGTTCAGCATTTCCCGCGTCTCGGCGAGGCCCTTCTGGACCTGGCGCAGCTCGCGGTACTTCGCCGTGACCTCCTCGATCTCGGCGATCGCCTTCATCGTCTCGCGGTAGGCCGCGACGTCCGTGACGACCGACGGATCGGCGATTTTGCGCTGGAGCTCGTCGTAGCGTTTTTCGATCTCGTCGAGTTTTTCGTACATACGCAGGCGATCCTTCGTCGTCTTCGCGGTTCTAACATCGCCATATATCGCCTCGCGATGGCCGCGAGACATGGCGAAGGCTTAGCCAACAAACGCAGCGGGCCGTGCCCGCCTCAGGATGACAGGAGTTCGGGCGACGCTGGGAGCTGAGCCTTGGGCAATCAGCGAAGCCGGCCGTGCCGGGCTAGGCGACGGCGGCTTGCTTCTCGTCCACCACGTCGTACAGCAGCGCTTCCTTCAGCGCGACGATCGCGATCTCGAGCTGCTGATCGTCCGGCTCCTTCGTCGTGATGCGCTGGAGCCACATGCCGGGACGGGTGAGGAGGCGGCAGACGGGGTTGTCGAGGTGCCGGGCCGAGAAACGGATGACCTCGTAGGCGAGGCCGGCGATCAGCGGGATCAGCACCACGCGCGCCGCGAGCTTGATGTAGAACGGCGCGGCGGCGGGCACGAGCGAGAAGACGCCGACGGAGATCGCCATCACGAAGAGGAGGAAGCTCGTGCCGCAGCGCGGGTGGAGCGTTGACTTCGTCTTCGCGTTCTCCACGGTCAGATCTTCGTTCGCCTCGAACGTGTACACCGTCTTGTGCTCGGCGCCGTGGTACTGGAACACGCGGCGGATCTCTTTCATGAACGAGATCGACCCGATGTAGGCGAAGAAGAAGATCGCCCGGATGAGGCCGTCGACCAGGTTGTAGGTCAGGTTGCTCATCCCCGGCAACAGGTAGTGCCGGATCAGGTTCGTGATGCCGAGGGGCGCGAGGATGAAGACGCCGACGGCGAGCGCGAGCGCGGTGAGCATCGTTCCGGCGATCGCCCAGTTCGACAGCTCCTCCTCGCCCTCTTTCCCGTCCGTCGACACGCTGGCCGAGTAGTTCAGCGCGCGCATGCCGAGGATCAGCGACTGGATCAGGACGACCGAGCCGCGGAGGACGGGGAACTTGAGGAAGGGATACTTCGCCGTGACGGAGGTCAGCTTGTCCTTACGGATCGCGACGCCTCCGTCCGGCTGGCGAACGGCGACGGAGTAGCCGGTGAGAGAGCGCATCATCACGCCCTCCAGCACCGCCTGCCCGCCGATCAGCATGTCGACATTCCGATCAGGAACGCCCGCGGGCATGGACGTGGTCAGGCCGTTCGTCACGGCACCAAACGTACCCGCGATCAGCCTGTTGGCCCCGATCCATGCGCGCCGGATCGACATTACTTTTTCACTTCCACTTTCTTGGCGAACCGCTGCTTGAAGCGGTCGATGCGGCCGGCCGAGTCGACCAGCTTCTGCTTGCCGGTGAAGAAAGGATGGCACTTGGAGCAGATCTCGACGCGAAGCTCTTTCTTCGTCGAGCCGGTCGTCCACGTTTCGCCACAGGCGCAGTGGACGGGAACCTGCTGATACTGGGGATGGATCTCTTGTTTCATGAACTTGACCTCAGGTCTCTGTAGCAGTCAGACGCTCGGGAAACGGGGAGTATAGCGGAAAAATTCTGGCCCCTATTTCGCGCCGAACATGCGGATGGTCCAGAACGCCGCGGCCCCGATCAGGCCCGCCGCAGGGATGGTCAGCACCCAGGCCCAGACGATCCGCGTCGCCACGCCCCAGCGCACGGCCGAGAGGCGCCGCGTTGCGCCCACGCCGACGATCGCGCCGGTGATCGCAT
>JAFAVZ010000410.1 GCA_019242175.1 Acidobacteriota bacterium | reverse complement strand
CCGGATGCCGCGGATCATCGGCGTGTCTTCGACGGCCAGACGATAGGCGAGCTCCATCAACATCTCCGGGCTGCCCGTCTCCGGCGAGTGCATCGAGCCGGTCGCGTAGTAGAACGGCTTCCCTTCGTCGATGAGCTTCCGCGCCTCGGCATCGGTGAGCTTGCGCGGATCGGCGAGCTTCGCCGTGATGTCCCTGTAGCGATCGAGCGCCGCGAGATTCTGCTCGCTCGAGACGGCCACGACGACCATCTCCCGCCCTTCCTCCGTCTGCCCGATCGAGAAGACCTTCACCCTCGGCGTCGCCGCCGCCAACGCCCGCATATACCGATACACATCTTCGGCATACGTGAGCTTCCCCTCCGCGCCGGCGATGTAGCCGTGATGCTGGAGCGGCGACGGCACCGTATCCGACGCCGGCAGATGATCGACCAGCTCCGTGCTGAACTGCGGCCCGGTGGTGAACTGCCGGATCTGGCGCGTGTATTCGTCGTCGAGCTTCTGCTGGGCGGCGGCGGGGAGGGAGAGGGAGAGGGAGAGGACGAGGGCGAGCAGGAACGTACGGTTCATCAAGAACATCTCCTCGGCGAATGGAAAATTGAAAATTGAAAATGGAAAATTGAAAAAGGCGTGCGGCGGGCGAGCGATGTTGCTCGCATTTTCAATTTTCAATTCTCAATTTTCAATTTTGCTGTTCCCCACGATTCCGCTTCGCAGGATGTCGGCGATCTCGCGGACCATCTCGGACGAGTCCTTGCCGAAAGGCTCGGCGATGCCGAACAGGATCTCGAGCTGGAAGTAGGAGAAGAACACGCGGGTGACGAGGAGGACGGCGGAGGAGGGGTTCACACCGGGGCGCACGTGCGACTTCACGGCGTCGAGCGCGCCCTCTTCTTCGATGATGTGCATGAAGCGGCGGCCCATGTCCGAGTAGAACTTGCGGATGTGCGTGCCGTCGAACTCGATCACGTCGACGAAGATCAGCGCCATGTACTGGCGGAACTGGCGGACGGAGTCGCGCGCGGCGAAGCCGAGGAGCTCGAGGTTGTCCGGGAAGATGCCGGAACGGAGCGCACGCGAGAACGGGAATCGCTGCGTATCGATGATCTCGCTGTAGTCGTCGAGGAGCGTGCGGAAGATCGACTCCTTGTCCGGAAAGTGATGGTAGACGTTTCCGGTCGAGACGCCGGCGGAGTCGGCGATCTCTCTCATCGTGGTCGCGCGATACCCCTGCCGGGAGAACAGCTGCAGTGCGGCATCGAGGACCTGGCGGCGGCTGCGCTCGGAGCGTTCTTCTCGTTGCATAGGGAAATCGACCGAAATCTACAGCAGAAATGTCACATCGCAATGTCAAACTTGCGAAAATCACAGACGCGGGATGGTGCGATCCCGCTGATAGACTGCGCGCGCTTTGGCCCCGAAACACGATCCCTACGCTCCTCTCCGCATCCCCAACTTCCTCTGGATCCTTCTCAGCTACGCGATGGCGACCGTCGCGCGCGAGGCGCAGATGGTCGTCGTCGGCTGGCAGGTGTACGAAGCCACGCGCGACCCGCTCTCGCTCGGCCTCATCGGGCTCGCCGAGGCGCTGCCGTTCATTGCGGTGGCGCTCTATGCCGGGCACATCGCCGACAAGGCGAGCCGCAAATGGGTCGCCATCCTCGGCATCTTCGGCCTCTTGCTGTCGGCGATCGCGTTGCTCATCTTCACACTCCGTCCCGAAACGCTCGCGCATGGGCGCGTGTGGCCGATCTACATCGTGATTTTCCTCAGCGGCATCGCCCGCAGCTTCACGCGCCCGGCGTTGACCGCGCTTTCCGCGGACGTCGTGCCCCGCGAGACGTTCCAAAGCGCCGTCGCATGGCGCACTTCGACGTGGCACTTCGCGGCGATCCTCGGACCCGCGCTTGGCGGCCTGCTGTACGGATTCCGCGGCGCGCTCGCCGCGTATGCGACGGTCACCGCGTTGATGACGATCTCGCTCGCCGTGCTGCTGTTCATCAGCGCCGAGGAGCGGCCGGCGGAGAAGGAGGAGATGACGATCGGCGAGAGCCTGCGCATCGGTCTCCGCTTCGTCTTCAGCCAACG
Source organism: Acidobacteriota bacterium (assembly GCA_019242175.1). Taxonomy (GTDB): domain Bacteria; phylum Acidobacteriota; class Thermoanaerobaculia; order Gp7-AA8; family Gp7-AA8; genus JAFAVZ01. Next base: position 51 of record JAFAVZ010000410.1, on the reverse strand, counting down.
CGTGATCCTCGCGGCGATGTCGCTCGACCTCTTCTCCGTGCTGTTCGGCGG
>JAFAVZ010000399.1 GCA_019242175.1 Acidobacteriota bacterium | reverse complement strand
TTCAAGGCCGAGGCTCAGGATGCGATTCCTTACAACGTGGCTTTGATGGTGCGCAACGGCGTGCTCACCTCCGTCAACTCCGACGACGACGACCTCGCCCGGCGCCTGAATCAGGACGCGGCGAAGGCGGTGAAGTACGGCGGATTGTCGGAAGACGAGGCGCTGATGCTCTGCACGATCAATCCGGCGAAGCAGCTTCGCCTCGATCACCGCATCGGCTCGCTCGAAGTCGGCAAGGACGCGGACGTGGTGATCTGGACGGGCAATCCGCTCTCGACCTACTCGCGCGTGGAAACGACGTTCGTGGAGGGCGAGATCCTCTTCGACCGCACTCGCGATCTGCAGCTGCGCGAGACGATGGCGAAGGAGAAACGCGATCGTCTGGCGAAGGAAGCGCAGGAAGGAAAGGAAGCGAAGGACGGGAAGGATGCGACGAAGGAGACTGCCAGTGAATAAGGGTTTGGCCGCCGCCGCCGCGCTTCTTCTCACCGCTACCGGCGCTTTCGCGCAGTCGACGATTCCGAACAACCCGGGGAAGAAAGGGACGTTCGCGATCCGCAACGCGACGATCTATCCGGTCACCTCGGCCGCCATTCCGAACGGGACGATCGTGATCGCGAACGGCTTGATCGCCGCCGTCGGCGCGAACGTGACCGTGCCCGCCGATGCGACGGTCATCGACGGCACCGGCCTCTCCGTTTACCCCGGTCTCATCGACAGCGGGACGACCGTCGGCTTGACGGAGATCAGCTCCGTTGCCGGCACGAACGATACGACTGAAGTCGGCGACATCAACCCGAACGCACGTGCCGAAGTCGCGATCAATCCGCACAGCAATGTGATTCCGGTGACGCGCGCGAACGGCGTCACGACCGTGCTCACCGTTCCGGAAGGCGGCATCGTCTCCGGCGAGAGCGCGCTCATCAATCTCTCGGGCTGGACGCCGAAGGAGATGGTGCTGAAGGCTCCGGCCGCGCTGCACATTCGCTTTCCGCGGCTGCGCAGCGGCGGCTTCGACGAGCCGCTCGACGAAGAGGGGCAGAAGGAAGAGGAGAAGTCGTACTCGCGCAATCTCGACAAGCTGCGCGATCTCTTCCGCGACGCGAACGCGTACGCGAAGGCGCGCAACGCGAACGGCGCGCGCGTCGATCGCGACGTGATGCTCGACGCGATGCTGCCGGTGGTCGAAGGCCGCGTGCCGGTGATCATCCACGCGAACCGCGCGAAGGACATCGAAGCGGCGGTGAAGTTCGCCGACGAACAGAAACTGAAGATGATCCTCGCCGAGGCGCAGGATGTGGGGCGGGTGCTGCCGCTGCTGAAGAAGCACGACATCCCGGTCATCCTCGGCGCGATCCTCCGTCTGCCGCCGCGCGAAGACGATCCGTACGATCTGATCTACTCGAACGCGAAGCTGCTGTTCGACAACGGCATCCGCTTCTCGATCCAGTCCGACGACGCGCACAACGCGCGCAACCTTCCGTATCACGCGGCGGCATCTGCGGCTTTCGGCTTGCCGAAGGACGTCGCGCTGAAGGCGATCACGATCTTCCCCGCCGAGATCTTCGGCGTGGCCGACAAGGTCGGGTCGCTGGAGGTGGGGAAGATGGCGAACGTGATCGTGACGGACGGCGACCCGCTGGAGATCATGACGAACGTACGCAGGCTGTTCATCAACGGCGAAGACATCACGCTCGATACGCGGCAGAAGCAGCTGTACGAGAAGTTCCGCGCACGGCCGTGAGAGCGTAAAAAACGTGGGGACCGGCTTCAGCCGGTCCCAGGGCGGGCTGAAGCCCGCCCTCACGTTGTGTTACGTGTACAATCCGCCGCCGCGCTCTTTTACAACCTACTTCGAACGGTGCACGGGAAGCCGGTGAAAAGCCGGCGCGGCCCCCGCCACTGTATCCGGAGACGACTCGCGTTTTGGCGCACCGTGCGCCCCCACTGCCACTGAGCGGGAAGGGAACGAGGGAAGGACGACCCGGAAGCCAGGAGACCGACCGTCGAAGCCAATCTCAACGAACGCTTCGGAGGGAAGTCGTCTTGAAATCCGCTGTCCTTTTTCTCTTTCTCGCTCTCACGCTTCTCACACAAACCACGGCCGCACAAACGACCGTCACCGACGAGATCGTCGTCACCGCCTCCGCTCTGCCCGAAAAGGTGGAAGAGACGCCCGCCGCGGTCACGGTCATCACGAAGCAAGACATCGAAGACCGCCAGGCGCGCGACGTCTCGGACGTGCTGCGCGAAGTCCCCGGCGTGACGATCGTACGCACCGGTTCGCCGGGCAAGGCGACGTCGATGCTCGTGCGCGGCGGGGCCTCGACGGCGACGCTCGTGCTCTGGAACGGCGTGAAGATCAACAACCCGTACTTTGCCGGCTACGACTGGGGCCGTTTCTCGACCGCGGGCGTGGAGAAGGTGGAAGTCGTGCGCGGCCCGTACTCCGCGCTCTACGGCTCCGATGCCACGGCCGGCGTCGTCAACATCCTGACCACTCCGACGAAGGGAGGTTTCGGCGCCGAAGTCGAGGGCGGCGGCCACGGCCTGCGCAACGCGCTCGTGAACGGCGCGTACGTGAACGGCGGGACGCTCGTCAGCGGAACGTACGAGCATCGCGAAGACGACGGCTTCTTCCCGAACGACGACTTCGAGGAGAACACGACCACCGCCGCGCTCCGCTTCGCCGCGACGAAGGCGCTCAGCCTCGGCCTCGACGTCCGTCACGCCACCTTCGACCTCGGCGTCCCCTTCAACAACGACATCACCGGCACGCTCCTCGTGCCCAGCCTGCAGCGCCGCCAGGATGGGCACGAGACGGTCGTCGCGATTCCGGCGACGCTGACCCTCGGCAAGTTCGTTACGGAGCTGCAGCTCTCCGACGCGCAACGCGAAGACAACTTCAGCGATCCCGAGGATCCTTTCGGGTCGACGTTCCAGACGACGCATGCGAAGACGCGGCATGGCCGGCTCGCGGTGCACTTCGCGTCGGCGATCGGCACGATCATCGGCGGCACGGAGATCGAGCGCGCGACGGTGGACGACGTCACGAACTTCGGCCCGAACTTCGAGGACGGAAAACGCAACGCGACGTCGTTCTTCGTCTCCGATCGCTACTCGCAGGAAGTGGGCGCGGAGTCGCGATTCGAGCTGAGCGCCGGCCTGCGCTACGACCGCTTCAGCGGCTTCGGCTCGCAGACGTCGCCGCGCGTCGCGGGCGCGTACCTCTTCAGTCACAACAAACTGCGCGCCGCCTACGGCCACGGGTTCCGCGCGCCGTCGCTCGGCGAGCTCTACTTCCCGTTCTTCGGCAATCCCGATCTCGAGGCGGAGCGCAGCCGCAGCTACGAAGTCGGCTACGACCGCACGCTCGCAAACGGCGGCCTCTTCTCGCTGACGTGGTTCGACGGCCGCTACAAGCAGCTCATCACGTTCTCCTCGGCCACGTTCATCTCCGAGAACATCGGGAGCGCAAAGACCGAAGGGTGGGAAGTCGGTCTGGAGACTCCGCTCTCCGCGAACCTGTACGCGACGGCGAGCTACACGTATCTCGCGAAGGCCGACGATGAAGTGCTCCACCAACGCCTTTCGCGCCGCCCCAAACACTCCGGCTCTCTCGCCCTCGGATACCGCGTCGGCGCGATCGATGCGAATGCGGTGATCGTCCGCAGCGGCGAACGCGACGATCACCTCGCCGTGTCGCCGTTCTCGGTCGCGAAGAACGCCGGCTACACGACGGTCGATGCGACGCTGCAGTACCGCATTGGCCGCATCGTGCCGTTCGTGAAGGTGGAGAACCTGACGAACGAGGACTACGAGGAAGCGCTCGGGTTCCCCTCGCCGGGCCGGCGCGCGATCGTGGGTTTGCGGTTGGGGATCTAACGTTTTTAACGTGGGGACCGGCTTCAGCCGGTCCCGGGGCGGGCTGAAGCCCGCCCCCACGTTCTTTAGCGCTCGGGTTGGAACGTCGCGTGGTGCAGGTAGTTGTACGCCAACGTCGTCACCATCGCGGTGAACGAGACGATGGTTTGCGTCGCATCGCCGGCGATGCGTAGATCGAGCGCCTCCACGCGCGCGAGCAGGTGATCCACGAGCGATCGTACGACGCCGGGCTGCACGCCGGTCCAGTACGAGACTTCATCGACGAAATCGAGGCGGTGCCGCCGCAGCAGCGGCGCCGCCAATTCGCCGGATTCGTCGAAGAGCTGGCGCAGATCGCCGTCGAACCATTGCGCGGGGATCTCCATGCGCGGTTCGCGGCGACGTTCGTAGTAGTCGCCGACCGTGTACGTCATCTCTTCGACCGGCATGTCGCGCCGCGTCGGACGCACCTTCGGCGGCTTGCTTCCAATCTCCTGCAACACGCGGTCGACATATTCGAGCTTTCGCTGCGCGCCGGTGCCAGCGTAACGCAAGCGCCAGTCGCTGCCAGGCGTGAGCCAGACCGCGAACGTCTCAGCGAAGTCTTCGTCGGGATGCTTCTGCGCGTACCAGCCGGCGATGTGCCGCACGAAGTCGCGCGAGAAAGGATTCGGCCGATAGTCCTCGAGGTACGGACGCGAATACGGGCCGAACACGTGATGCCACTCCTCGCTCTCGTACAACACGTACGCGTAGTTGAACGCGTGACCGGCCTCGTGGCGCAGGTACATCATCGACTCTTCCGCAGTCTCGAGGTTCTCAGCCAGCTCGCGCTCGATGCGCGACAGCTCCGGCTTCGCGAGATAGAACGGCACGCCGATCACCGGCACGCCTTCCGGACAGCCCCACTCGTCTGTCAGATAGATCGGCGGCTTGAACTGCAGGCCGGCTTCGTCCAGCTCGGCGTAGAGGCGCTGGATCATCGGCTCGAGCGCGCTTCCTTCGATGCGCAGGCCGAGGTCGCTGATGCGTTTGTGGAGGAGCAGGTCGCGCTCCTCGTGCCACCCTTCGCTCACGGTTTGTTGCCTCGCATGTCGCGGGCCATCGCGAGCTGCACGATGCGCTCGATGAGGTCGCCATGCGAGAGCTCGGGCTTGTGTCGGCGCGCGGCCATCGCGAACTCGGCGCGGTTGTCCAGCCACGGATTCGGATTCAATTCGATGACGTACGGCGTGCCGTCCGGAGCGAGGCGCATGTCGATGCGCGCATAGTCGCGGATGAGCATCGCCGTGCCGGCGGCAATCGCGGTTTGCTGGATGCGTTGCAGCAGCACAGGATCGTTCATCACGTCCTCCGGCACGAACTCTTTGGCCTCCTTGAACTCATGCTCCCACTTCGCCTCCGTGCCGGCGATGCGTGGCAACTCGGGCGGTAACTTCGAGAGGTCCCACTCGATGGGCGGCAGGGCTTCGGGCGGATTGCCGAGGATGCCGACGTAGATCTCGCGGCCTTCGATGTACTGCTCGACGAGGGCCGGCGTGTGGAACTCGGCGTGGATGGCGAAGACGCGCTCCATCATCTCGTCGATGCTGTGGACGATCGAGCGCGCGTTGATGCCGATCGAGGCGTCGGTCGCGATCGGCTTCACGATCAGCGGAAACGTGTTCAGCGTCGATTTCGCCTCGACACGCCCCGGCCCGATGATCGCGAAGTCCGGTGAGCTGACGCCGTGGAAGTCGAACAGTTTCTTCGACAGCGATTTGTCGCCGGCCAACGTCAGCGCGAGGGAGCCCGAGCCGGTGAAGCGCTTGTCGAGCAGCTCGAGCATCGCCGCGATGCGCCGCTCTTCGTTGCCGTTGCCGCCCAACGACTCGCAGACGTTGAAGATCAGATCGGAGGGGTCGTCTTCGATGAGCCGCACGAGCTTCTTGATCGGCGGCTGCGCGGCGAGCAGCTTCACCTGATAGCCGCGTTTCGTGAGGACGTCTGCGACCTGCGTGGAGACGAGCGCCGGGAACTTCTCCTTCTTCGCCAGCGCCTCCGCCCGCACCCGCTCTTCGTCGGCGTCGTAGAGGACAGTGATGGTGGGTTTTCCGTTCGCCACGGCGGTCAGCAGTGAAAGGAGAGTGCCAGCCTGGAGTGCGGGCGTCTCGCCCGCGAGCCGCGGCACGTCTCGTGCCGTGGCCATGGGATCACGATCGTAGGATTTCCTCCGGGCGAGGACGCCCGTCGGCTGCGGGCGGGACGCCCGCGCTCCTGACCTCCCGAACCGTGTTCAACGCGAGCTTGGCCTGGCGATCGCGTTTCTCGATCTTCTTCACGCGGCCGACCTTGTCCTCGATCAGGCCCCACGTCACGTTCGAAGGCTGGTAGCGATCCGGCGACGACTCCGCGACGTGGCGTCCGAGGGCGCCGAGGGCGGTGTGGTACGGGAGGGGCGTGGGGTCTTCGAGGTAGCGCGCCACGAGCAGGCCGACGGCGGCGGACTCCACGTAGCCTTCCACGCCGGTGATCTGGCCGGCGAAGAAAACGCGGTCGTCGCTATTCGCGCGGAACGTCGGGGTGAGATGGCGCGGGCCGTTGATGAACGTGTTGCGATGCATCGAGCCGAAGCGCGCGAACGTCGCGTTCTCCAGGCCGGGGATCATGCGGATCACGCGCTGCTGCGCGCCGATTTTCATCTTCGTCTGGAAGCCGACGAGGTTGAAGAACTCGTCCGACAGATCTTCCTTGCGCAGTTGCACCACCGCGTGCGGTCGTTCGCCGGTCACGGGATGTTCGAGGCCGACGGGCTTCATCGGGCCGAAACGCAAGGTGTCGATGCCGCGCGATGCGATCTCCTCGACCGGCAGGCAGCCTTCGAAGTGCACCGCCTGCTCGAAGTCGTGCAGCGGGTACAGCTCGGCGCTGAGCAATGCGGCGATGAATGCCTCGTACTCGGCCTGCGTCATCGGCGCATTGAGGTAATCCGTCCCGCTGCCTTTGCCGTAGCGCGACTTCCAATACAGCTTCGTCATGTCCAGCGAGTCAGCGGCCACGATCGGCGCGATCGCGTCATAGAAATAGAGACCGTCGCGGCCGAGGAAGTCGTTGATGGCGTCGAAGAGCGGCTGCGACGTGAGCGGGCCGGTGGCGACGACGAGGTAGTCGGCATCGCCGCGATCGAGCGACGTCACTTCCTCGCGATGCAGCGTGATGTTCGGCTCGCTCGCGATCGCCGCCGTGACCGCGGCCGCGAAACGCTCGCGATCGACGGCAAACGCGTCGCCGGCGGGCACGCGCGCTTCTTCGCCGCAACGGAGGACCATCGAGCCGAGGAGCGCCATCTCCTCTTTCAGGAGACCGACGGCGTTCGCGGTCGCGGAGGAACGGAACGAGTTCGAACAGACCAGCTCCGCGAGATCCGCCGACTGGTGCGCGGGCGTCATCTTCACCGGCCGCATCTCGAAAAGGTCGACGTGGTGGCCTTTGCGCGCGAGCTGGAACGCGCACTCCGAGCCGGCCAGGCCGGCGCCGATGACTTTGATCTTCCTTGTCATCCTGAACCATTCTTCCTTGTCATCATGAGTCGCGACCACTGTGAAGGATCCCCTGATGCGAGCGACACGCGCACGTGCCGGGAGATCCTTCGCCGTCTTCGCGGCTCAGGATGACATTCATGTAGCACCGGCTTCCGCCGGTCTGGGACGGGCTGAAGCCCGCCCCCACCCCTCCGCGCGCCCCACGAAGTCCTGACTTTTTTCATCAAGGCCGGCGAGTACGCGAAACCTGGTGGAGGCTTGGCCGACAAGCGCAGCGGGCCGCACCCGCAATCAGTTCGATGGCTCGTCGGCGGAGATCTGCGGCACCTCTTCGCCGCGGATCTCGCCGTACTTTTGCTCGAAGAGCGTGATGTTCTGCGCGAGCGCGTGCAGGAGCTGCTTGGCGTGGAGCGGCGTGGTGATCACGCGGCTGAAGATCTTCACGTCCGTGCGGCCGGGCATGACGCGGCCGAGGTCGATGATGAACTCGCTGGTGGAGTGGATGATGTTCGCGAAGTTGACGTACTCACCCTGCGCGACGGTGTCCTCGATGAGGAGGCGAATCTGCGGCGGTTGCGGCTGCTGCTCGTCCATGGCGCCCCATGACAGCACACGCCGGGCGCGTATTCCAGCCTGGCGAAGCAAAACGTAGGGCCGGCTCTCCAGCCGGCCGCAGTCCACGATGATGCGGCGGCCGAGGGCCGCCGCGACCGTTCTTCCTCGGGCCAGCCCTACGTTTCAGCGAAGCAGCGCGAGGTTGTTCTTCGCCCGTTCGTCGCCGGGACGCAGCGCCAGCGCCTGGTTGTACGCCTCTGCCGCTTCTGTCTTTCGCCCGAGCTGAGCGAGCGACCACCCGAGGTTGAGGTAGGCATCGGCGGCTTTCGGATCGAAGCGCAGCGCGGCGCGGTTTGCCTCGATCCCCATCTGCCAGTTCTGTTGATTGATGAACGCCAGGCCGGCGTCAAACGCCTCTTGATAATTCGTCCATGATGTTGCCGGCGCCTTCTCCAGGCGATCGCGCAACGCGATGGCGTCGGCGAACGTCGGGCTGAGTCGCACCGCCTCCCGCACGTGCGGAACCGCCTCGGCGACCCGCCCGCGTTGGGCGAGCCAGCGTCCGTAGAAGAAGTGCGCCCGCGCGTCGGGCGCCATCTGCAGCGCGTGCTGGAAGCGCTGCTCCGCTTCGGCGGAGTGGCCGAGGGCGCCGGCGACGATCGCGCGGTTGATCTCCAGGATCGGATAGTTCGGCACGAGCAACGCCGCGCGCTCGAAATCCGCCTTCGCATCGCCGAGCCGGCCTTTCGCCATCTGCGTGAGTCCGTAGTTCATCCACGCCCGGCCGTTGCCGGGGCTCTTCGCCACGACGTCCGCCCAGAGCGATTCTTCGTTCTTCCAGATCTCGTTGCGCTCGCGCGTGCCGATCGTGTGCGCGATGAGCAGGACGATGGCGACGGCGGGCAATGCGCGTTGCGGAATCAACGCCGCGAGCGCGATCACGAGCCCGATGTAGGCGAAGAAGACGCGATGCTCGTTCGCGACTTCGGCCAGCGGGAAGATGCTCGTCGGAATCAACGCGACCGCGAACCAGATCAGGCCGAATGCGACCGGCTTCGGCGCGCGGCGCGCCCACCACGCGGCGAGCGCGATCGCGGCGACGCCGGCCAACGCGCGCGTGTCGTACCAATGCGTGAACGCCTGCAGGTCCGTGTCGGCGGTGAGCCCGATCGGGAGAAAGAAGAGCCGCAGGTAGTGCAGCCAGACGTACGGCTGGGTGATGACGTACTGCCACGTGGAGCCGCCGCCGGACGTCCACTCCTTCGCGTTCATCGAGTTGAGGAACGCGAGCAGCGCGATGCCGAGGACCAGCGGCGGGATCGACTCGCGAACGGCGCGGCGCTTGTCCTCGAAGAGCCAGATGTATGCGAAGAGGAGCGGCGCGAACACGACGAGCGGCGCCTTCGCCAACGCGCCGATGGCGAGCGGCAATAGATAGAGGAACGTGCGTCGCGCGAATGGCGAGCGTTGGTAGAGCACGAACGATCCGAGCAGCCCGATCGTGGAGAGCAGCTCCGAACGGGCGGAGATCAGGTTCATTGTCTCCGTGTTCGCGGTGTGCAGGCAGAAGAGTGCGGCGGCGAAGAGCGCCGGCCATTCGCCGAGGATCGAGAGGAAGAAGAGGACGAGGAGGATGCCCGTGGCGAGGAGGAGCATCACCTGCGTCACGTGGTACGGATGCGGATCGAGCCCGCCGCGCGCGTAGTCGAGGGCGAGGGAGAGCGTGACGAGCGGCCGATACGTCGCGTTCTGGGGAAGGCTGCTGAACGTGTTCGCGTCGGTGAAGAAACTGCCGATGTGATCGAGGCTGCGGATGGCGCCGTTCGTCTCGATGACGTGCGAGTCGTCGAAGTGGAACGAGTTGTCGAGCGAGCTCGCGTATGCGACGCCGATCAGTGCAATGGCGACGGCGCAGGCGTAGAGAAAATGCGAGCGGTTCACGGTCGGAGCGGCCGCGATTCTAGCGCGGCAGCATCTTCAGCGCGCGGAGCACGTTGTCCGTCACCGGGTCGTAAACCGCGCCGCGGAGGAAGATCGCGTAGAAGAGCCAGAGCTCCACAGCCGCGTTGATCGCGACCAGCGTCCAGAGCGGCTTTTCGCGCAACGCGTTCACCGCGGCCGCGGCGACGAGGATGCGGATCAACGGGTCGGCGCAGAGGATGTAGCGCACGTTCTGCGACGGCAGGATCGCGTGCACGACGAGGATGCCGAAGACGAGCACCGCGAGCCGCGTCAATTCGCTCGTTTCGCGGCGGACTGCAATCGCGACCAGCACCGCGATCATCGCGATCGTCACCAGCGGCGCGATCGCGAGCAGGTCGATGAGGAGGCGTTGGGGCGGGCCGCTCTGATACTGCGCGGCGTACGGCGCGGTCATCGCGCTGGTGATGATGTGCGCGATGCGGAAGAACGAGCCGACGTCGCGCGCGAGCAGGCAGTAGCCGGCAAAGAAGAAGAACGGCGGCGCGGCCCAAGTCACGAGACGCAGCTTGCGCTCGCGCAGATACCAGTACCCGACCATCACCGGATAAAGGAAGAGCAGCTGTTCCTTCGCTGCGATGGCGATCGTCGTCGCCGCGACGAACGCCGCGGCGCGGGCGATGCTGAAGCGCTCCGTGCACCAGAGCAGCGCTGCGATCGACGCCATCACCGCGGCGCAGAAGAGCTCGTCGGCGAGCGCACGGCGCCCGAATGCGAGCTGCAACGGCGACACCGCGACGAGCGCCGTCGCCACGACGCCCACCGTCGCACCGAACAGGAAACGCGCGACCCAGAACGTCAGCGCGACGGTCACGATCCCGGCGATCGTCGATAGCGTGGCCAGCGCATGATACGAATCGCAGAGCGTGGCGAGCGTCAGATACGACCAGCGGAGCGGATTGGGGAAGACCCACATCCCCGGATCGTCGAGAAACATCCGCACGATCCGCGGATAGCCGTTCTGCGCATACAGGAGGTAGACCGACTCGTCCGCGCGCGAGAACTCCGTCACATTGTTGAGGAGGATGCGCAAAGCGGCCGCGAGCACGAGCAGCGGCGCGACGGCGAAGGGCGTGGATTCGTCCCGCACGGCGGAGGAGTCTAACCCGCAGCAGGACGTGGGGCTGGCTCTCCAGCCGGCCCCATGAAATACGGTCGCGGCGGGCGAGGCCCGCCGCATCATTCCTGACTGAGCCGGCTGGAGAGCCGGCCCTACGTTCGAGACACCCCGGTGTATCATGGACATCCGGTTCCAAATAACCCTCGTCACAAGGACTGCCGCACCATGCCATCAATGAAGGCGAGCTCCCTTCTCGCCGCGATCGTCTTCTCCTTCCCGCTCTTCGCCCAACAACTCCAGCCGTGGGACGCGCCAGCGTTCGCCGCGGACCCGAAGGCGCTCATCGCCGCGGCGGAAGCCGTCCCGGCCGGTGACGCGGCGGTCGTCTCGCTGCTCGACGAAGCCGTCCACTCCTTCGACGCGCAGGGCCGCGAGCACACGGTGTGGCGGCAGATGTACCGCGTCGTGAACGAGTCGGCGATCGACGACATGGGCCAGGTCGGCGCGCCGTGGGCGCCGTGGTACACGACGCGTCCCTCGATCGAGGCCCGGGTCGTGACGAAGGACGGCACCGTCCACATGCTGGACAAAGCCGCGATCGTCGAGGCGCCGGCCCGCGATGAATCGCTCGACATCTTCAGCGACAACCGCATCGTCCGCGCGCCGCTCCCCGCCGTCGCCGTCGGCTCGGTCATCGAGTCGGTCATCACCTTCGACGGCAACAACCCGCTCGCCGACGCCGGCAGCTCCTCGATGTTCACGTTCGGCCAGTACTACCCGGTCCAGCGCGCGCGCCTCGTGATCGACACGCCGGAAGGCGTCGAGCCGCGCATCGTGAAGACGTTCACCGGCGAGCCGAAGATCGAGACGAAAGACGGCCGCCAGCGCATGGTCTTCGAGAGCAACCGCATCGAAGGCATCGACTGGTACGAGTCGAACCTCCCCTCGGACGTCGCACAGATTCCCTACGTCGCGTTCTCCACCGGCAAGTCGTGGCAGGAGATCGCCCGCCGTTACGAGGAGCTCGTCGACAAGCAGATCGCCGGCAGCGATCTCAAGAAGATGGTCGCCACGGCGCGTGGCAACGCGACCGATCGCCGCGAAGTCATCGCCCGCCTTCTCGCCGCGATCCAGAAGGAAGTGCGTTACGCGGGCGTCGAGATCGGCGAGGCGTCGATCGTTCCCCGCCCGCCGCGCACGGTGCTCTCGAACAAATACGGTGACTGCAAAGACAAGGCGACGCTGCTCGTCGCGATGCTGCGCGAGGCGGGCATACCGGCCCACGTCGCGCTCCTCCGCGCCGGCTGGGAATTCGACACCATCGCCGACCTTCCCGGCCTCGGCGGCTTCAATCACGCGATCGTCGTCGTCGACGGCGAGACGCCGCTCTGGATCGATCCGACCGATGAATACGGCCGCCCCGGCGCGTTGCCGGTGCAGGACCAGGGACGCATGGCGCTCGTCGCCACCGCCGCCACGACGTCGCTCGTCCGGACGCCCGAGGCGCCGTCGACGGTGAGCCGCTACGTCGAGACGCGCACGTACGAGTTGCCGGAAGACGGCAAGAGCCGCGTCGTCGAGACGACCGAGGTGCAGGGACCGGGCGATTCGGCGCAGCGCCGCTGGTACGCCGCGAGCGATCGCACGAAGTTCAAGGAACAGATGGAGGACTACGTCAAGGGCTACTACAACGCCCGCTCCCTGACGAAGTTCGAAGCCGGCGACGCGCACGATCTCAACAAGCCGTTCGTCATCACGTTGGAAGCGAAGGACTCCGGCACGGCGATGGTCCGCGACGGCGAAGCCTCCGTCGCGTTGCATCCGGGGGGACTCGTCAGCCAGCTGCCGATGATCCTCCGCAACTACGAAGAGCCGAAGCCGGGCGTCGAGCCGTCGAAGCGCGATCGGAAACGCGTCTACGACTTCATGTTCCCCGAGGCGGGAGTGAAGGAGTGGACCTATCGGATCAAGCCGCCGATCGGCTACGAGCCGCGCCAGTTGCCGCCGGCCGAAACGCGCAAGCTCGGGACGACGACGCTCACCACGAAGTACGAAACGGACCCGAAAGGCACCGTCGTGGCGACGCTCACGTTCGACACCGGCAAGCGCCGCATCACGCCGGCGGAGTTTGAAGAGACGCGCATCGCGCTCAGCAAGCTCGTACAGGGCGACCAGATCATCATCGGCTTCGACTCCGTGGGCCAGGCGAAGCTGAATCAGGGCGACGTCGCCAGCGCGTTGCAGGAGTTCAAGCGCCTCGCCGATCTCCATCCGAAGGAAGCGCAGCATCACGTCGAGCTCGCCCGCGCCCTCCTCGTCGGCGGCCTCGGCGACGCCGCGCGCGAAGAGGCGAAACGCGCCGTCGCGCTCGAGCCGTCGAACCCGCGTGCGCATCGCGCGCTCGGCGTCACCTACGAGTACGACGCGATCGGCCGCGTGACGCGCAAAGGCTTCGATCCCGTTGCCGCCGCCGCCTCTCTGCGCAAGGCGAAGGAGCTGGAGCCGACCGACATGGAGCTCCGCGTCTCGCTCGCGCGCATCCTCACCTACGACGACGAGGGCCACCGCTTCACGTCGAAGGCGCAGCTCGGCGCCGCGGCCGACGAATACGTCGCGCTGAAGAAGGACTTCGGCGAAAGCGCGCGCGGCTACGCCGGCGAGCGGCTGCTCGTGCTCTGCCACGCGGGACGTTGGAAAGACGTGCAGGCGATGGCGGATGACGCCGATACGCCGCAGGAACAGCGCGATCTGGCGAAGCTGATCGGCATCGCCGTGCAGGACGGTCCGGAAGCCGGCGTGCGCGCGCTCGGCTCGTACGATCCGACCACGCGCCGCAATCACGCGCTCACGCTCGGCCGCACGTTCCTCGCGCTGCGCCTCTATCCGCAGGCCGCCGCGATGTTCGACGCCTCGGCGCAAGGCGCGCAGAACAGCGCCGAAACGCGCCGCATCGCGGACATGCTGCGCAAGACGAAGCGCGTCGATGACTACACGGCGGCGCCGACCGATGCGCCGTCCGTCGTCCAGAAGATGATCTACGCCGTCTTCCTCGGCGACATGAAGACGGCCGAGTCGTTCTTCGACAAGGAAGTGGTCGATGCAATGAAAGACGACGACTCGGAGGAGATGTCGCTCGAGCTCGCGATGCGCGACGCCTCGCTCCCGCCGGCCGTCGTCGCGGAAATGACGACCGCGGCGATGCAGATGCAGACGGAAGGCGACGACAAGCTCGGCTACCGCGTCCGCATGCGCATGGCCGGCACCGGCGCGTCGGGCTCCGCGACGTTCGTCACGCGCGAGAAAGACGGCACGTTCCGCGTGCACGCGACGAGCGACCAGGCGCCGGCGATCGGTTGGTCGGTGCTCCGTTTCGCCGACGCGGGCGATCTGGAGAAGGCCCGGACGTGGTTGAACTGGGCCCGTGAAGACGTGCAGGCGGGCGGCGGCGACGATCCGTTGGCCGGCTCTCCATTCGCCTCGATCTGGCCGAAGGAGAAGGCGACGGCGACCGCGGACGAGATCCGCACCGCCGCGGCTTCGATGATGATGGTGAAGAAGCTGGCGCCGCGTTCCGCGCCGGTGCTCGCGGAGATGCGCACGAAGGTGCCGGAGCCGCAGCGCAAGTGGGTCGACGTTGCGCTCGTGCGCGCGTACCTCTCCCAGCGCGAGTACGCGAAGGCGCTCCCGATCGCCGAGGAGCTGGCGAAGGCTCATCCGGAATCGGGAAGCGCGTTCCTCATGCAGCTCGACGCGCTCGTCGGCGCCGGCCGCCCGGCCGATGCGCAGGCATTGGCGAAGAAGCGCCTGGAGAAGATGCCGAAGGATCGCGACGCGTTGCGGGCGATGGTCCGCACCGCGGTCGTCACGCGCGACTACGCGACGGCCCAAAAGTACGCGCAGCAGATCGTGGACGATCTCGCGCCGACGTCCGCCGACTACAACGAAGTCGCGTGGATGGCGCTGTACACCGGCTCGGACATGGAGAAGGCAATCGAGAGCGCGCGCCAGGCGAGCGAGGCGGACACGAAAGGCACGCGCGCCGCGTCGCTGCACACGCTCGCCGCGCTTTACGCGGAGACGGGCAAGAACCTCGAGGCCCGCGAGGCGCTGCTGAAAGGCATCGACACGCGCATGCGCGATCAACCGGCATCGAGCGACTGGTACGTCCTCGGCCGCATCGCCGAAAACTACGGCGTGCGCGATGCCGCGCTCGCCGCCTACAAACACGTCACGAAGGAAGAGGATCCCGGCGCGACGGTGTGGGAGCTCACGGAGAAGCGCCTGGCCGCGCTGGGAGGGAAAGGACGCTAGCTTGATTCGCCGCTTCTGGAGACGGGTGTCCTCCCTTTCGCCAGGGCCCGCGGCCAGTTGAACTTCGTGAACCAAACGTAGGGCCGGCTTTCCAGCCGGCCCCATGAACCAAGGTCGCGGCGGGCCCGGCGTTCACCCCGCGGGTATGGGAGGCGTGAAAAATATCGACAGCCATGTCGAGAACCGCGGATCGGCTCCGACTTCTCGGTGAAAGGGGCAGAACGATTAAATACATGATGATGCTGCACCCACCGAGAGCAGGTTGGGAGACGGCCGGAATCGCGACGTGGCCGATGGAAGACATCAAGAACCACATCGGCTTCATGAAGCGGTTTGCCGAGGAGCTGCAGAAGAACGGCGAGCTCGTGGCGGCTGAGGGGTTGGCGTCGCCGGAGCATGCGCGGATCGTGCGGGCGCGGAAAGACGGCAGCCCGGAAGTGAC
>JAFAVZ010000237.1 GCA_019242175.1 Acidobacteriota bacterium | reverse complement strand
CGGCTACAACAAAGACCTGTTGTCTCCGGGCGGCGGCGTCTATGAGCGCAGCGCGAAGACGATCACGGTTTCCGAAGAGGCGATGCGCCGTTTGGATCTGCCGTCGAAGACGCTGCCGCCCGCGGAAGTGATCAAGGCGATTCTGCGCGCGCGTGCGGACCTGCTCTGGTTAGGCGGCATCGGCACCTACGTGAAATCGAGCGATGAGGATCACGCTGCTGCACGCGATCGCGCGAACGATCCGCTGCGCATCGACGCCAACGAGCTCCGCGTCCGCGTCGTCGGCGAAGGCGCGAACCTCGGCTTCACGCAGAAGGGGCGCATCGAGTACGCCCTGACCGGCGGCAAGATCAATACGGATGCAATCGACAACTCGGCCGGCGTCGACACGTCCGACCACGAGGTCAACATCAAGATCCTGCTGTACGACGCGATCGAGCGCGGCGAGCTGCGGGCCGAGGATCGGAATTCGCTGCTCGCCTCGATGACGGACGAGGTGGCGCATCTCGTCCTGCGCGACAACTACGAGCAGACGCAGGCGATCTCGATCACGCACGCGCTCGGCGAGTCGGTGCTCGACGAACAGGCGCGCTTCATGCGCGCGCTGGAGAAGGCGGGCAAGCTCGATCGCACCATTGAAGGGCTTCCCGATGAAGAGACGCTCGCCGACCGGCATGCGTCGCACATCGGCCTCACGCGTCCGGAGATCGCGATCATTCTCGCGTACAGCAAGATCGTGCTGTTCCAGGATCTGCTCCAGAGCGATCTGCCCGACGATCCGTTGCTCGTGGAAGACCTGCTGCTCTACTTCCCGACGCAGCTGCGGGAACGCTTCCGCGGCGCGATCGAACGGCATCGGCTGCGCCGAGAGATCATCGGGACGTACGTCACGAATGGCATGAACAACCGGGTGCGGCCGACGCTCGTGACCGCGCTGGCCGAGGAGACCGGGAAGCCGACGAGCGATGTGGCTCGGGCTTTCACGATCATCCGCGAGGCGTTCGACCTGCGGACGATCTGGCGCGACATCGAGGCGCTCGACAACAAGCTGCCCGCGGCGGTGCAGATCGACATGATGGCAAACGTCGGGACGCTGCTGGAGCGCGCGATGCGCTGGCTGCTGCGCAGCGGCTACGAGAAGCTCGACATCGCCGCCTACGTGAACGAGCTGCGGCCGCGGATCGCCGGGATTCAGGACAAGCTGCAGACCGTGCTGCCGAAGGCGCTGCTGACGACGCTCGAGGTGCGGGAGTCGGAGCTGGTGACGGACGGGATCCCCGAGACGCTCGCCCATCGCGTGGCCAGCCTCGACGTGATGAGCTCCGCGATGGACATCGTGCGCATCTCGCAGAAGGGCGGCGCCGTGGAAGATGCGGCGTCGGTCTACTTCACGCTCGGCGCACGGTTCGGCCTCGACCGCCTACGCACCGCCGCGCAGTCCGTGGCCGCCGAGACGCCGTGGCAGAAGGCCGCGCTGTCCGCGGTGGTGGATGACCTTTTCCAGTACCAGAGCATCCTCGCCGCGCGCGTGATCGCGGAGTCCGCCGGCAACGGAACGGAGCCGGTGGAAGGTTGGCTGGCAAAACGCGCCCGCGCCGTGGAACGCGTGGATCAGACGATGAACGAACTGCGCAACTCTCCGACGCTGGACCTGGCGATGCTGACGGTGGCGACCCGCCAGCTGCGCGGTTTGGTGGAAAGCTGACTCCGTTGTCATCCTGAGGCGCGAAGACGCCGAAGGATCTCCTGATGCGGTCGAGAGGCGCTCGAGCCGGGAGATCCTTCGCCCTCTGCGGGGCTCAGGATGACACGCGAGAAACGTAGGGCCGGCTCTCAGCCGGCCGCAGTCGAGAATGACGCGGCGGGCCTCGGCCCGCCGCGCCCGTTGTTCATGGGGCCGGCTGGATAGCCGGCCCTACGTTTTTCAGTGCATTGCTAGAACGGACAATCCAGACACCCCGAGCCGCAGCACGTTGGTTCGGCGGCGGGGCGGATGTTCGGGTCACGCGGGACGGTTTGTCCGCCAACTGCGAGCGCTCGTCGAAAGCGGACTTGTTGTCATCCTGAGGCGCGGAGACGCCGAAGGATCTCCTGATGCGGGCGGGAGGCGCTCGAGCCGGGAGATCCTTCGCCCCTCTGCGGGGCTCAGGATGACGCGCGAGAAATGTAGGGCCGGCTCTCAGCCGGCCGCAGTCGAGAATGACGCGGCGGGCATGGCCCGCCGCAACCGTTGTTCATAGGGCCGGCTGG
>JAFAVZ010000138.1 GCA_019242175.1 Acidobacteriota bacterium | reverse complement strand
GTGCGATCCAGTTCTTGAACCGCGATGGCGCCCGCCCCGGGAAGTCGAACGCGAACACGAGCACCGTCCGCCGCCCCTCCCGCCGTTGCGTGCGCCCGCGATGGAGTACCTTGCGTCCGCGCAGGAGCAGCACGTCGCGCGGGTGGCCTTCCACGGCGCGATGCGGCAGGAGCGACATCAGCTGCGGGAACGGATATGTCAGATAGAACAACGGGCGGAGCAACGCGCTGAGGCGCGGGCCGACGTGCTCCGTCACGCCGCCGTTCTCGTTCTCCAGCGTGACGACGGCCGCGAACGGATGGCCGTCGAAGTGCCAGCGGAAACCTTCGTCGACGTCTTCGTAGCACTGCACGCGCATCCGGCGTACGGGATCGGCGAACAGCTGGATCGGCGAGCCGGCAAACCGTTCGATCTCCCGCCGCACGCGTTCCGCGAGCGCCTCGATGCGCGGCATGCTCGCGGCGATCACGTCGCCGCCGATCACCGAGTAGCGCGGGCCGAGGCCGGTGCGGCCTTCGACGCGGCGGAGCTCGGGGCGGTTCGCCGCGATCTCCTCCAGAATCGCCGCATGCTCCTCGGCGGCGACGAATCCCTCCAGCACCCTCACGTTCGGCGATGCGGTCACGAGCCGTATCGTATACTCCGCCCAACGGTTCCATGACCTCGCTTCGCTGGGAAAATGTGCGTTTGCAGGATGCCATCGAGCAGACCGGGACGCCTGCCCTCCTGGTGAGCGAACGCCGGCTCCGGGCGAACGTCGCCGCGCTGCGCGAGGGATTTGCCGCCTCCTGGCCGAACGCGACGCTCCGTTACTGCGCAAAGACGAATCCCGAGCTCGGCATCCTGCGCGTCGTGCGCGAGGAAGGGACCGACGTCCTCACCTCCCATGCCGCCGAAGTGCAGCTCGCGCTCGCCGCCGGCTTCGCTCCGGCGCAGATCGCGTTCCAGAAGCCGATCCTCGACGAGCGCGAAGTCGACGCCGTCCTCGCCCTCGGCGTACGCCGCGTGCACGCGTTCCGCGACGCGGATCTCGAGCTGCTGTCGCGCCTCGCCGTCCGCCGTCGCACGACGCTGCGCATCTCGCTCCGCATCACCCTCGGCCGTTCCGGAATGCGCGTCCTCGCCGGCGCCTCGCGCCGCCTCGGCATGTCCGTCGACGAGGCGCGCAACGTCAAAACCCGCGACGGCTTGGCCATCGACGCGCTCAACACCTACATCGGCACGCAGCAGGAAAACGTCGCGGCATTCCGTCCCGCGATTCGCGAGCTGGTGAAGCTCGCCAGGACCTTCCGCACCATCGAAGAGCTGAACCTCGGCGGCGGCATCCCGAGCAACTCGCTGCTCCGCCTCACGCCCGCCCGCCTGCTGACGCGGCGGCGCACGGGGCTCATCGAAGCCGTCTCCCCGCGCGACTACGCGCGCGACCTCGGCCGCATCTTCGCCGAGGAAGTCGGCGACGGATTGCGGCTGGTGATGGAGCCGGGGCGGGCGATCGTCGGCAACGCCGTCGTGCTGCTGACGCGCATCGCGGCAGAGCAAGGCTCGTGGCGCTTTCTCGATTGCGGGCGCAACGTGCTCGTCGAGTCGCCGCTCGCGTTCACGCGCTGGATCGCGCCGCTCGAAACGCGCGGCAAGCACGCCGTCGTCAAACTCTCCGGACCGACCCTCAATACGCTGGACGTCGTCGACAGCGGGCGCCTCTTGCCCGAGGTGCATCGCGGCGACGTGCTCGCGATCGGCGATGCCGGCGCGTACACGATCGCCCGCGCGACGCGATACGCCGGCCTCTCCCCCGCCGTGTGGATGCACGGCGTCGACGATCGTTTGACGTGCATCCGCCGGCCCGAGACGTACGCCGACTTCACCGCTCCGATGGCCGGAGCGGCCGATTGACCGTGATCGTCACCGGCGCGTCCGGTTTTCTCGGCAGACACCTGATCGCTCACGAGTTGGCTGCCGGCCGGGAAGTGATCGCCATGACGCGCGACGCGAAACGGCTCGACGATCTGCGCCATCCGCGCCTGCGCGTCGTCGAAGGAACGATTCCGGCGGAGAGCGCCGAAACGGTCGTCCACCTCGCCGCACAACGGAACATGCCGACGCGCAGCGCCGCAAGCTTCCACGCCGCCAACGTCGAGCTGGCGCGGAACGTCGCACGCGCGGCGAAGGGCCGCTTCGTCTACGTCTCGACCGCGCTCGCGTTGGCGAGCCACGACGTTCCCAGCGCGTACATCGCATCGCGCAAAGAAGCGCTGGACGCGGTCGGCAGCGACGCGGCGATCATCCTGCCATCGATCATCTTCGGGCCCGACCATCCACGCGCGCCGAATCGCATCACGAGGCACATGCGCGGATTGCTGCGCCGGCCGCTTCGCATCGGCATCGGCGGGAAACAGGAGCCGCGCAACATGGTCTATGTCGACGACGTCGTGCGCGCGATCGCGCATGCGCCGGTCGGGCGGACGCTCGTCGCCGGCGAGAACGTGACGCAGGAGCGCCTCGAGTCCGAGGTGTATGCGGCCGCGGGACGCAAGCCAGCGACGAGAATCGTACTGCCGCGCTTCGCCGCGCTCGCCGCTACGAAAACCATCGACACGATTCTCGGCTATGACCGCGCGAGCGGCTGGACGAGCCGCGCCGAAACGCTGCTCGCGCCGTGGATTTTCGAGCCGAGCCGAGACGCGACGCCGTTCGCGGAGGGAGTGCGGCGCACCGTCGCCGCGCTGCAATCAGACCGAGGAGGAGCCGAGGATTGGATTCGAGTGCAGTGATTCGCCAGCGGCAGCGGGACCAGTGGGACGCGGTGGCCGCGTCGATGCCCGACTTTTCTTCCGCGCCGTCGACGGCGTACTACCGGCGGCGGGAGATCGCGTTGCTCGAACGCGCCGCCGGTCCGCTGAAAGGCAAACGCGTGCTGAAGCTCGACCTCTGGAACGAGGCGATCAACACCCGCATCCTGGAGTGGGTCGCGAACGCGGGCGCCGACGCGTACGGCATGGACGTCAGCCACGTCGTCTCTCATCGCGCGAAGGACAACTCGCGGCGGGAGAACTTCGACGTCTCCATCGCCCGCGCCGACATCCGCCAGATCCCGTTCCGTTCCGACAGCTTCGACGTCGTCTACACGATGGGCACGATCGAGCACATCGATGAGTACAAAGACACGCTGCGCGAGATCCATCGCGTGCTGCGCGTCGGCGGCACCGCCGTGATCGGCGTCCCGAACTTCTGGGATCCGTTCCTCCGGCCGGCGCTGGTTGCCGTGATGGAGATGCTCGGCAAATATCCGTACGCGCCGGAGAAGTCGTTCACGCGCTCCGAGCTGAAACGCGACGTGGAGAACGCCGGGCTTGCCGTCACGCAGATGACCGGCATCCTCCTATTGCCGGGCGTGCTGCGCATGCTCGACCTCTTCCTCCACGTGCGCCGCCGTTGGGCCGCAAAAAGCACGGAGTGGTTCATCAAGCCGTTCGATGCCGCCGAGGAACGATTCTCGTGGCTCGATCGGTTCGGGTATCTCGTGACTGCGGTGGCGACGAAGAGGCGTTGATGCTCGCGTGGATCGTCACGCACGCCGTCTTCACCGCGCTTCTCGCGGCGATCTCCCTCGGCGTCGGACGCGCGATCGTCAACCGCTGGCTGCCGGCGTCTCCGTTGGAGCTCGCGATCTCCGCGGCACTCGGCCTCGGCATCCTCGGCGAGGCGCTGTTTCTGCTCGCCGCCGCGGGGTTGCTCACACGCGTTGCGGTCTTCTTGATTGTGGCCATCGCGGCGATCGTCGCCATCTTCGGCCTGCGCGGCGCGCGCCCGCGTTTGCCATGGATTGCGCTCGGCGCGCTGCCTTCTTTCGTCCTCGCGCTGTATCCGCCGACCGGCTTTGACGCGACGATGTACCACCTGCCGTTCGCGCGGCTCTTCGTCGAGAACCACCGGCTCGCATTCGCCGACACGCTGCGCTTTCCGCTCTTCCCGCAACACGGTGAAGTGCTGTTCGCCGGCGCGATGCTCGTGATGGACGACGTCGCTGCGCAGCTCACGCAGTGGCTCGCGCTGGTCATCACCACGATGGCGATCGCCGCGATCGCGCGTGAGCTCGCCGGCGAACGCGCGGGATCCTTCGCCGTCGCGTTATGGATCGGCACGCCGCTCGCGCTCTACCTCGGCGCGAACGCCTACATCGACGTTTCCCTCGCGATGTTCGTCACGCTCGCGTTCGCGGCGTGGCTGGAGTGGAAACGCACTGCCCACCTCGGCTTCGCGCTGCTCGCCGGCGCGTTCGCCGGCTTCGCCGCGTCGACGAAATACCACGGCCTCTTCTTCATCGTCGTGCTGTTCGTCGCGATCGCGTGGCGCAATCGCCGCGCGGCTGCGGCATTCGCACTCGTTGCGATGCTGATCGCCGCGCCGTGGTACGTGCGCATCTGGGCCGGCACGGGCAATCCGCTCTTTCCCTACTTCAGCGCGATCTTCGGCCGGCACGAGTGGCAGACGAACATCGACAAGCGGATGGAGGCGACGGCCGCGCATCCGCTCGCGGCGCCGGCGATCGTCGATCCCGTGCGGCGCGCGATTCTCGATCGCATCGCGGAAGGCTCCGCGCCGCACTCGCCGTGGCTCCTGCTGCTCTCGCCGTTCGCCGTCCTTGCCGCGATCCGTGAACGGCGATTGCGGTTCCCGCTCGCGATGGCGCTGTTCTACGCGCTCGTCGTCTCGCCGCTCGATTGGCGCTTCATGATCGCCGCCGTTCCGATCGCCGCCGTCGGCATCGCCGTCGGGTTGAAGGATCTGCGCTACGCGGCGATCGTCACGCTGCTCCTCGCCTTGCCCGGCATTGCCTGGACGACGTTGCTCCTCGCGAAGTACGGCCCGATTCCGTCGACGCAGGCGCAACGCGACGCGTTCCTTGCCCGTCGCATTGCCGTCTACGACGCGCTCGCATTTCTGCGCAGGGACAGGCCGGTCGTCTACATCCTCGACGCCGAATACGCCGCCTACTACAGTCCCGCCCGTTGTCTCGGCGAGCACTATGGTCCTTACCGCTACGCGAAGCTGCGTCCGCTCCTCGCCGACCCGCCGCGGCTCGCGAGACAGCTGAACAGTTGGGGCGTACATGTGCTCGTCATCGATCGCGAGAAAGACCGTTTCGCGCCGAATGCGCACTTCCGGCGCGTCTTCAGCGGCGGACGCGCCGAGGCTTTCGAAGTGATACTCTCGCCATCCTCCTGACCCTGCATGCGGACCGCGGCCTTCTCGATCATCTCCCCCAACTATCGGCACTTCGCGCGCGTCCTCATGAGCTCCGTCCAGGCGCAGCATCCCGAGTGGGATCGCTACGTCCTCATCGTCGGCGACGCCGCGTTCGATGAAGAGGCGGCGTTCCACTCGGTCTCGATCCACGAGTTGCCGTTGCCGCACGCGCGGCAGTTCGAGTTCCGCTACGACATCATCGAGCTCAATACCGCGGTGAAGCCGTGGATGTTCGAGTACGTCTTCGCCCGCGGCTACGACCGCGTGGTCTATCTCGATCCCGACATCTTCGTCTACAGCCGCCTCGACGAATTGCCGGACGCGTTCATGACCGTGACGCCGCATCTCACCGGCTTCATCGGCGGCGACCAGTTCCATCCGAGCGAGCGCACGATCCTCAAAGCGGGCGCCTACAACCTCGGCTTTCTCGCGCTGACGCGCAGCCCGGAGCTGGAGAAGTTTCTGGGCTGGTGGCAGAAGAAGCTCGAGTTCCACTGCGTGTTCGATACGCAGCGCGGATTGTTCGTCGACCAACGCTGGATCGACCTCGCGCCCGGCCTTTTCGAGGACGTGGCGATCCTCCGCCACGAGGGCTACAACGTGGCGTACTGGAATCTGCGCCAACGCACCGTGCAGGGGCGAACGGTCAACGGCCAGCCGCTGCGCTTCTTCCACTTCAGCGGCTACGACCCGGCGACCCCGGAGCTGGTGTCGCGCCACGACCGCTTGACGTCGGAGGAAGTCGGCGATGCGCGGCTGCTGCTCGATGCTTACGGCGCCGAGCTGCGCGCCGCCGGCTCGGCTTCGTTCCGCGCTTCACCCTATGCATTCGGCCGCTTCACCGACGGCACTCCGATCACGACCGCGATGCGCGTCGCGTATCGGCAATCGCCGGAGCTGCAGGCGGCGGCGGGCGAAGATCCGTTCCATCATCCGAAGCTATTTCGGCGCATCCAGGACCACACGCGCGGCGCGCTCGCGGCGAAGGCGGGCGTGAAGTCGTACCGCGTGCTGTCGAGCATCCGACCCGTCGTCGCGCTGCTCCCCCGTTCCGTCCGCACGAAAGCGCGCGAGTTCCTCCTCGGCCGTCCCGATCACGAGACGAACGCCGCGGCGGCGCAGTCGCGCAACTCCACGGAAGTGCTGCCGCCCGGCCTGAACGTCGTCGGCTACGTGACGCGCACGACCGGCGTGGGCGAGTCGGCGCGGCTCTGCCTCAGTTCGTGTGCCGCGGCGGGCATCCCGACGAACACCGTCGACGTCGATGCCGCCGGCGCGGAGGCGAAGCTCAACGCGAGCATCTTCCACGTGAACGCCGACCAGACGCCGGACGTGCGCCATCGCCTCGCCGCCGTCTTCGAAGAGAGCGCGTACAACATCGGCTGCTGGCATTGGGAGCTGCCGGAGTTGCCCGACGCGTGGATCGCGTCCGGACGCTTGCTCCACGAGATCTGGGCGCCGAGCGCGTTCATCCAGAGCGCGGTGAGCATGAAGGTGAACGTGCCGGTCGTGCACATGCCGCACGGCGTGGAGGTGACGGAGCTCGAGCCGTGCTCGCCGCGCGAGCTCGGGGTGCCCGAAGGTCGCTTCGTCTTCCTCTGCATGTTCGATCTGAACAGCGTGATGCAGCGGAAGAACCCGATGGGCGCCGTCGACGCGTTCCGCCGCGCATTCGGGGACCGCTCCGACGTCGCGTTGCTC
>JAFAVZ010000010.1 GCA_019242175.1 Acidobacteriota bacterium | reverse complement strand
CGCGCGGCGCTGCGCGTCGCGCACGGCGCGGCGGTCATCATCCTCGAAGCGGTCGAGCTCATCGGCCGTGGCGATGCCCTGGCCGATCATCCACTCGCGCATCTTGCGGATGCCGTCGAACTCGACTTCCCACTCCAGGCGCTCCTTCGTCTTGTAGCGCTCGTGGCTGCCGGACGTCGAGTGGCCCTGCGGCTGCGTGACTTCCGTGACGTGGACGATCGCCGGCACGTGCTCCATCCGGACGATGCTCGCCGCGGCGATGTACGTCTCGCAAAGCGCCGGGTAATCCCACGCCTTGACGGTGTAGATGTCGTAGCCCTGCTTCGAGCGCGGCTCGCGCTGGAAGCCTTTCAACAGCTCGGAGAGATCGCCCTGCGTGATCTGGAACTCGTTCGGGACGGAGATGCCGTAGCCGTCGTCCCAGATTGAGACGACCATCGGGACGCCGAGCACGCCGGCGGCGTTGATCGACTCCCAGAACATCCTTTCCGCGCAGCTGGCATTGCCGATGGTGCCCCACGCGATCTCGTCGCCGTTGCGCGAGAACTGCGTCATCGAGCGCAGCTCTTCGATCTCGCGGTAGAGCTTCGAGGCCTGGGCCAGGCCGACGAGGCGCGGCATCTGGGAGCCGGTCGGCGACACGTCGGCCGAGGAGTTGAAGTTGTCCGTTTGCGATTTCCAGTCGCCGTTCGCGTCGAGGAGGCGTGAGGCGAAGTGCGCGTTCATCGAACGGCCGCCCGACCATGGGTCGTGGGTGATGTCGGTGTCGGCGTAGAGCTGGGCGAAGAACTCGTCGAGCGTCGCGATGCCGAGGGCCAGCATCAGCGTCTGGTCGCGGTAGTAACCGGAGCGCCAGTCGCCCTTGCGGAACGCGCGGGCCCAGGCCAGCTGCGCCACTTCCTTGCCGTCGCCGAAGATGCCGAACTTGGCTTTGCCGGTCAGCACTTCCTTGCGGCCGAGAAGGCTCGCCTGGCGGCTGCGATAGGCGACGCGATAGTCATCGACGATGCTCTCGCGCGTAAACTGTGTACGGGTTTGTTCCGCCTGCTCAGGTATCAACGTACGCTCCGCTTTCGGGGGTTTTGGAGGGCGGGAAATCGCCCGGGTCGACGCCCGAGGAAGTGGGTCGCCGCTCGCATCGCATGCTAACACGCAGGGGACGGCGCAAACGTAGGGCCGGCTCTCCAGCCGGCCCGATGAAAGGCGGTCGCGGCGGGCGAGCCCGCCGCATCGTTCTTGGCTGGGCCGGCTGGAGAGCCGGCCCTACGTACGTTCTTGTATTAAGCGTCCAGCTCCGCCATCGCCTTGCCCAGCATCTGTTGCACCTGCTCCTCGTCCGGGCTCTCGCAGTAGATGCGGATGAGCGGCTCGGTGCCGCTCTTGCGGAACAGCAGCCAGGAGCCGTCAGCGAAGTTCATCTTCACGCCGTCTTTCTCCTCGCGCGACGTGAACGAAGGGCCGAGCTCGGCGTCGAGCAGGCCGGCGCGCACGCGGTCGATGAGGCGCGCGCAGCGGTCCATCGGGCGCTGCACGTCGCGCCGGTCGTAGTGCAGCGCGCCGAACTCGGCTTCCATCTCGGCGACGATTTGCGACAGCGGCTTGCCGTAGTGCGCGACGCATTCCGCGACGACGAGGCCGGAGAGGATGCCGTCGCGTTCGGGGAGGAAGTGGCCGAAGCCGATGCCCCCGCTCTCCTCGCCGCCGATGAGGATGTCGCGCGCGAGCATGAGGTCGGCCACGTACTTGAAGCCGATCGCCGTCTCGTGCAGCGTTGCGCCGAGGGCGCGGGCGACTTTCTCGACGAGGCGGGTCGTGGAGAACGTCTTCACGATCTCGCCGCCGAGCTTTTTCTCGCGCACGAGATAGAGCGCGAGCAGGGCGATGATCTTGTGCGGCGAGACGAAGCGGCCGCGTTCGTCGAGGATGCCGAGGCGGTCGGCGTCGCCGTCGTTGCAGATGGCGAGGTCGTACGAGCCGGCGGCCATCGAATCCCGCGGAGCGCCGAGGTTTTCGGGAATCGGCTCGGGGTTCACGCCGCCGAAGGACGGATTCACTTCGCCGCGGATGGTGGCGACGTCGACGCCGAGGATGCGCGCCGGGATGCCGGCGGAGACGCCGTGCACCGCGTCGTGGAGGATGCGCACGCGTTTCGTTTTCTCGACGTCGAGCTGCGCGCGCAGGGCATCGACGTAATCGTCGAGGAGATCGGCGGTCTCGATCGAGCCGCCGTCGCGCCGCGATTGCTCGCCGACGCTGGAGGCAATCTTCTGATAGGTCTCGGGCAGCGCCGAGCCGCCGTACCACTGCTTGAACTTCAGCCCGTTGTACTTCGCCGGGTTGTGGCTCGCGGTGACGACGATGCCGCCGAGCATCTTGCGTTGATGCGCCGTGAACGAGATCGTCTGTGACGGCGTCGGCGCGCTCGAGAGCAGCACCCGGAAGCCGGAAGCGCGCAGCGTCTCGGCGACCACATCGGCGAATTCGCGCGAAAGGAAGCGGCGGTCGAAGCCGACGACGAGCGCGTTGCGGTCGACGTCCGCGGGCGGCTCGAGCGTGCGTGCGGCGACCGCGATCGCATCGGATACGCGGCGAACGTTGTCGAAGGTAAAGGCATCGGCGATGACGGCGCGCCAGCCGTCGGTGCCGAAAGAGATGTCGCTCATCGGGCGCGCATTCTACTGCTGCCGGAAGTACCCGCCGGCCAGCTTCTGCTCGCGTCCCGTGGTCTGCGTGACGAGCGCGACACCGTTCGCGTCGCCGACGATCGTCACCTTGCCGCTCGTGTTTCCGAGGACCGGCTCGGGACGCTGGAAGTCGTCGGCGGTCGTCGCCGCGGGCACTGCCGGCGCCGGCGTCGAAGCCATCACCGCCGCCGACTGCACCGGCGTCTCGACGCCGAGGTATTGCGCGCGCGCCTGGCTCGTAACGAGCATCGGATCGGCCGAGGTGTCGTCGGGCACCGGCGCTTCGACTACGATCTCGCGCGGCTGCGTCGCCGACACCGGCTGCGGCACCTGCCGAGCCTCGAGACGGCCGTACTCGCCCTGTTTCGGACGCCGCATTTCCGATGAGATGGAAACGACGGCGAAGACGAGCACGAACGCTCCGACGACGATGCCGAGGTTGCGGAGAGTGAGGATGCGGCGGCCGCGGCGACGGTCGCGAATCGGAACGATGAGATCGGGGTTGCGTCGCATTTGATCGCTATCCATTTCAAGGATTTTGCCAACGCGTAAGTGTTGAAAGGAATCGATTTATGGCTCGGATTGGAATCATCGGAACCGGCTGGGGGGCGCACGTGCAGACGCCCGCCTTCCGCGAGGCAGGGCTCGAGGTCGTGGCCATCGCCGGAGCGCAGGCGGAGAAGACGCGCAAGACGGCCGCGGAGCTCGACCTCAAGGCGTTTGACGACTGGCGCAAGCTCGTAACCTCGGACGTGGACTTGATCACGATCACGACGCCGCCTTCCGAGCATCGGGCGATGGCGATCGCCGCGCTCGAGGCGGGCAAGCACGTGCTGAGCGAGAAACCGACCGCGCTCGACGCCGGCGAAGTCGAGGAGATGATCGCCGCCGCGAACGCGCGTCCGAACCAGCTCGCGCTCATCGATCACGAGCTGCGCTTCCTCCCCTCCTTCCTCGCTGCCCGCCAGCGCCTCGCCGAAGACCTCGGCGCCATTCGCTATGTCGAGGCGCGCTACGCGAGTCCGGGACGCGGCGATCGCACGCGCGCGTGGAACTGGTGGAGCGACGCCTCGCACGGCGGCGGCGTCCTCGGCGCAATCGGCTCGCACCTCGTCGACACGATCCGCTACCTCGTCGGCGACCTCGACTCAGTACAGGCGATGCTGGCGACGATCATCGGCGAGCGCCCGTTCGAAAACGGGCAGCGCAAGGTGACGGCCGACGACTTCGCGTCGCTGCACGCGCGCCTCGCGAACGGCGCCGTGGCGACGATCAGCGCGAGCGTGGTCGCATCCGGACCCGACGAGGCGACGTCGATCACGATCCACGGCGAACGCGGCGCGTATCGCCTCCTCGGCGAGGAGTTGCTCTTCGCACTGCGCGGCAAACCGTTCGAACGGATCGCCGGCCATGACCTGCTCGAATTCGCCGGGAACTCCGCGGGCGGCGCCTTCGGCAGCGGCACAATCGCCCTCGGCCGAGCCCTCAAAGCGGCGATCGACGATGGCGACCGGAGCGCACTCGCGCCGGCGGCGACGTTCGCGGACGGCCTCGCGCAGCAACGCGCGCTAGATGCCGCGCGCCGCTCGGCCGCAAACGAGGGGCGGTGGGAGAAGGCGTAGAGCCGGCAAGTGTCATCCTGACCCGCGAAGACGGGGAAGGATCTCCCGGCACGTGCGCTTTCCTCCCGCATCAGGAGATCCTTCGCCCTCTTCGGGGCTCAGGATGACACCCCAAAGACACAGGGACGGCCGAGTGTCATCCTGACCCGCGGAGACGGGGAAGGATCTCCCGGCACGTGCGCTTTCCGCCCCCATCAGGAGATCCTTCGCCCTCTTCGGGGCTCAGGATGACACCCCAAAGACACAGGGACGGCCGAGTGTCATCCTGACCCGCGGAGACGGGGAAGGATCTCCCGGCACGTGCGCTTTCCG
>JAFAVZ010000051.1 GCA_019242175.1 Acidobacteriota bacterium | reverse complement strand
CACTTCAGAACGTCGTATTGGCTACGACCATTGCCGGGCGCGCATACTAGTTCTCAAAACGACGGCACGGCAGTCTGCCGGCTCGGTGGGTCACTTCGCTGTCTGCGAGATTGTGCGCGGACGCGCGGGGGATTCCCGGGAACGTTGTTCCTCCTACCGCCTGTTGATGTCCTGTTCAAGCAAGCCCTGCACGGTGCGGCCCGGTGGCTGAAGACGCGCAGGCACTGCACACGATCGACGGTGTAGACGCCTTGGCGATCGCGAACACCATCGGCGAACCGCTCCTGGTGCTCGACGAGCAGTTCCACATCCGCTTCGTGAATCACGCGTTCGAGCGCCTGTTCGGAATACCGAGCGGCGACGCTGTCGGCCATTCACTGTGGTCGATCGGCGATCGACAGTGGGATCATCCGAGGCTGCGGGAGCTCCTTCAACACGTCGTTCGCGACCGCTCGCGTTTCGACAACTTCGAGCTGGCGCAAGACTCCGGTGCGCTTGGCCGGCGCACGTACCTTCTGGGCGCGAGCGAGATCGTGCTCCCCGCGTCGTCGGAGCGCCGCATTCTGCTTACGATGGAGGACATCACGCGGGCCCACCACGCCGAACGCGCGCTACGCTCGAGCGAGGCGCGCTACCGACGCCTGGTGGAGACCTCGCATGAGGGGATTTGCACGGTCGATTCTTCCGGAGCCATCACGTACGCCAACCGGCGGATGGCCGAGATTCTCGGATACGAGCTCGTTGAGCTGGCGGGCCAACCGATCTTCCGGTTCATGGAGCCCGCGGCAGCATTCGGCGCGCGAACCCGGTTTGCGCGCCGAATGCGCGGCATTTCGGAGGTCGACGAGCTGCCGTTCGTTCGCCGGGACGGGACGACGGTATGGGTGCGCAAGTCGGCGAGCCCGCTCTACAACGCACAGGGCACGTTCGTCGGGGCGACCTACGTCCTCGGCGACATCACGGAACATCGCACGGCGCAGCGTCAGCTTGCCGCGAGCGAGCGCTACTTCCGCGCTCTAACTGAGAACTCCTCGGAGCTGGTGTCGATTCTCGGCGCGGATGGCACGCTGCGGTACGCAAACCCGGCCTTTCAGCGGTCGTTCGACCTGATCGCCGATCAAGTGGTCGGCACGCGCGTCGAGGGCTTCATCCACCCCGAAGATGTCGAGAGGGTCCGAGAGTTTTTCGACCGACTCACGCATGAGGGCCAGGGGGTGGCGACGGTGGAGTACCGCGTGCAGGCAGGCAACGGTCCGTGGCGTCACCGCCGGGCCGTCGTGCAGAACCTGCTGCAAGACGATGCCGTCGAGGGAATCGTCGTCAACTCGTGGGACGTCACTGAGCAACGGGAAGCCGAAGAGACGCTGCGCGAGAACGAGCGCCGATACCGGCTGCTGTTCGAGCGCAACCCGCTGCCGATGTACGTCGTGGACCGCCAGTCTCGGCGGTTCCTCGCCGTGAACGACGCCATGACGGCCCACTACGGTTACTCCCGCGAAGAGCTCCTCACCATGCGTCTGGACGAGATCCGGCCGGTGGAGGACCGTGCGGCGTTCATCCACGCGTTCGAAAACATTGCCCCGTGTGCCGCGGCCGAGACGCATCGACACCTCCGGCGGGACGGGACAGTCATCGACGTCGATATTGTCTCGGACACGGTCACGTTTGGCGACCGCGAGGCGCGCCTCATCCTCGCAAACGACGTCACGGACCGGGTGCGGTCGGAGGCGGCGTTGCGCCAGGCCCACGGCGCGATGAAAACACTCGTGGAGGCCGCGCCTATCGCCATCGTAACGCTCGACGTGCACGGCAGCGTTCTGTCCTGGAATCCGGCTGCGTCGCGGATCTTCGGCTGGACAGCCGCGGAGGTAATCGGTCGGTCGGATCCGACGGTGCCGGACGAGCAGCGTGCTGAATACGGCCGACGGCTCTCCGAGCAGCTGCACAGCGGCCACGGCATCTCTGAAATGGAGACCTGGCGCATGCGGAAGGAGGGGACGCTCGTCGACGTGGCGCTCTCGTGCGCACCGATGCGGCAGGCGGACGGGACACCGTCCGGATATGTGGTCCTGATCTCCGACATCACGGGACGCAAACGCGCCGAGGCGGCGCTCGACGAGGCGCGGCGCCAGACCGAGCTGCTGCTCGCGTCAGCTGGGGAGGGCATCTACGCGATGGACGCGGCCGGGCTCATCACCTTCGTGAACCCAGCGGCAGCGCGGCTGTTCGGCACGACGGCCGACCAGCTGGTGGGCGCCGAGGCGCACACACGCGTGCACCACTCGCGGGCCGACGGGAGTCCCTACGAGCCGGACGAGTGCCCGATCTGTTCTTCGGTGCGCGACGGTGCCGTGCACTGCATCGACACGGAGGTCTTCTGGCGGGAGGACGGGACCTCGTTTCCGGTGGAGTACGTGAGCACTCCGATCCGCGAGGGAGAGCGTCTCGTCGGCGCGGTGGTCGCGTTCAGGGACATCACGGGACGGCGGCAGCTCGAGCAGCAGTTTCGACAGGCGCAGAAAATGGAGGCCGTGGGCCGACTCGCGGGCGGTGTGGCACACGACTTCAACAACCTGCTGACGGTCATCATGAGCTACGCGATGATGTTGCTCGGCGAGCTGTCCCCGGAGGACCCCCTGCGGCCGGACCTTCGGGAGATTCAGGCCGCCGCGGAGCGCGCCGCGGGCCTCACGCGCCAGCTCCTCGCTTTCAGTCGGCAGCAGGTGCTGCGCCCGCGCGTGATCGACCTTCGCCAAGTCGTGGGCGACATGGGCAACATGCTGCGTCGGCTAGTCGGTGAAGACGTCGACCTCTCGAACGAGGCAGCCGGA
>JAFAVZ010000040.1 GCA_019242175.1 Acidobacteriota bacterium | reverse complement strand
GATGCGGTTGCCGAGCTGCGCGAGCACGTCCTCCGCGACGTCCTTCGGCGTCTGGGTCACGAAGAAAACGCCGACGCCTTTCGACCGGATGAGGCGCGCCACCTGTTCGATGTGCTCCACGAGCGCGGACGATGCGTCGTCGAACAGCAGATGCGCTTCGTCGAAGAAGAACACGAGCTTCGGCTTGGGCGGATCGCCCGCTTCCGGCAGGCGGTAGTAGAACTGGCCGAGGAGCCACATGAGGAAGGTGGACCAGAGGCGGGGCTTGTCCTGGACGTCGGCCAGCGAAAGGACGTTGATCACGCCGCGGCCGTCGCGCGTGCGCATCAGGTCCGCGATCTCCAGCTCCGGCTCGCCGAAGAACTTCGCCGCGCCTTGCTGCTCCAGCTCGACCATCTTGCGCACGAGCACGCCGACCGTGGCGCCGGACATCGCCCCGTACTCCTTCAGCTCCGTTTTGCCTTCGTCCGCGAGGTAATGCAGCACTTCGCGCAGATCGCTGAAGTCGAGGAGCGGCATCTGGCGGTCGTCGCAGTATTTGAAGACCATCGCCAGCACGCTCTGTTGCACGTCCGTGAGGTCGAGCACCTTGCCGAGCAGCACCGGCCCGAACGACGAGACCGTCGCGCGGAGCTGGATGCCGCGTTCGCCGGTGAGGCTGAAGAACTCGACCGGGAACGCTTCCGGATGCGGCTCCATCTTCACGCTCGCCAGCCGCGCCGCGATCCGATCGTTCACCTCGCCCGGCTTCGACAGCCCGGCCAGGTCGCCTTTCACGTCCGCCAGAAACACCGGCACCCCATTCCGCGAAAGCTCCTCGGCCAGCAATTGCAGCGTGCGGGTCTTGCCCGTGCCGGTCGAGCCGGCGATGAGGCCGTGGCGGTTCATCGTCGCCAGCGGGACGCGGATCGGGAGGCTTGCGTCTGGCTTGCCGTCGTGCAGCACGTGACCGAGGGTGATGGAGGGAGCGTCGAAGCCGTAGGCGGCGCGGAAGGTCTCTTCGAAGTTCGTCATCGCATTTGGTTTTACCATGGCGCGCCATGAAGATCGGATTCATCGGACTCGGCGCCATGGGATTTCCGATGGCGCGTCACCTGGCCAAAACGCACGACGTCACGGTGTGGAACCGGACGCGCGAGAAAGCCGAGCGTCATGTGCGCGAGCACGGGACAAAGCTCGCGGAGCAGCTGGCGGACGTCGCCGACAACGAAGTGATCATCACGATGTTGCCGACGAGCAGGGAAGTCGACGAGATCGTCGACGAGCTTTGGCCGCATCTGCGAACCGGCACGCTTTGGATCGATGCCACGAGCGGCGATCCGAACGTGAGCCGCGTCACCGCGAAACGGCTCGCGGAGAAGAACGTGGCTTTCGTCGACGCGCCCGTGACCGGCGCGGTCGTCGGCGCCGAGAACGCGACGCTCACGATCATGATGGGCGGCTCGGCGCAGAACGTCGAGAAGGCGAAAGAGATCCTGAAGGGGAACGGCAAAACGCTGATTCACGTGGGCGACGTCGGCGCCGGACACGCGATCAAAGTGCTGACGAACTCCATCATGGGCGCCACGGTCTGGATCACCTCGGAATGCCTGCTGCTGGCGAAGCAGCTCGGCATCGACATCAAGACCGCGCTCGAGGTGACGAACGCCGGCAGCGGACGCTCGAACGCTTCGGAGAACCTGCTGCCGATGCGGCTGCGCGACGGCCAGTGGCCGCTCGTGTTCAAGCTCGCGCATCACGACAAAGACATCCGCATCGCGACGGCGCTGGCGCATCAACAGCATGCTTCGACGCCGCTGCTCGCGCTCACGTCGCAACTTTTCAGCGCCGCGCTGCACGAGCTCGGCGACCAGGCGGATTACATCGAGGTGGCGAAGATCGTGGCGAAGATGAACGGCACGGAGTGGTGAGGTGGCGGCGACCTGTCCCAGCTGCGGCTCCGAGCGCGTGCGGCGCGGCGGAAAGACCATCTGGCTCGTCTACCTCGTTCTCCTGCTCCTCGGCATCCCGTCCGTCCTGATCTTCCATCTGCACGCCGGGCTCGTGGCCGCGATCATGCTCACGGCCATCGTCCTGGCGCATCTCCTTTTGGGGGAGCGGGTTTGTCTCGATTGCGGCACGGAGTGGAAGGGAGATGGCGCCTAAGGTGTATCCGGACAAGCGGATCGGGTGGTGAAGTGTCGCCGAGGCTGGGCCGACCAACGTACCGGGCCGTGCCCGGCAACGGACCGGACCGTGCCCGGCGGGATGACAACCGCCGTCTTTCGTGTTAAATCCGCCGCCTCGCATGCCCGAGCCACAGTACATCCGTAATTTCTCGATCATCGCCCACATCGACCA
>JAFAVZ010000001.1 GCA_019242175.1 Acidobacteriota bacterium | reverse complement strand
GCGCGGCGAGTGCGGCATCGACAGGCCGGAGATCGCGATCTCGTTCGTCGGCACGTCGATGAGGACGCCGCCGGTCGTCTTCTTCTCCCGCCAGCCGTCGACCGTGTTGGTGGCGCCGAGGGCGGTGACGAAACGCGGGCGGCCGTTTTCCATGCACAGCCCATTGAGATGACACCGGTCCTCGGCCGCGAGATGCGTGACGAAGCGCGGCCGCCAACGCGGCTCGAAGCTCGTCGCCGGCTGGAGCGTGCAGAGCGCAGAGAAGCGCGTGTTGACGACCCACAGCTCGCCATCGGCATCGAACGCGATCTCGTGGATGCGGATGTCGCCGGTGACGTGCATGTTCCGCGGCAAAAAGCAGGCGTCGTGTTTCGGCGGATGCAGCCGCGCCGCGGCGGCCGGCACGTTCCAGTAATCCCACACTTCGCGCAGGGTGCCGATGGCGAGGCGGCCTTCGCCGACGGCGATGCCCATCGCGCTCGGGAACGTGCGGAAGTGCGTGTTGAGCTGCGGCCCATCCGCGCGCATCACCATCACCCGCCCGCTCTGGTATGTCGAGACGAGCAGGGACGAACGGATCTCGCGCAGGATCTGCGGCACGTTGCTCGTGTGCACGCTGCGGAACGCGTTGTCCGGCTCGGACTGAGGCGGCGCGGGTGCAGTGGGTGGGGGTGGAGGAGGAGGCGCGCTGCGTTGCAACGGCGAACGCGCGAAGAGATCGCGCGCCCGTTCCACGGTGTTCGCGGCCAAAGCCTGATACGGCTCCAATGCATCGGCGTTCATGCGCCACTTGTCCGGATTGGGCGGCGTGAGCGTCGTGCGCGATTGCGGCAGCGGCACCGTCAGCTCGCGATCCCAACGCACGCCGACGAAGTTGCACAGGCGCGTGATCTCCTCCCGCGGCTCGGCGATCAACCGGTCGTAGCTCGTGACGCACCACGACTCCTTCGGCAACGCCTCGAGGTCGTCGAGCAGCAGCCGCGTCGCCGTTTCCCACTGCCGCGCGACGATCTCCGGCAGCGGCTTCCCGCGCAGCTCGCGCCAGCCGGGAACGAGCAGCAGCGACCACGGCGGACCGTCCCAGCCCGGCAACTCGGGATACGTCGTGAAGCGCCCCGAACGCCACGCCTCGAGCATGCTGCTCATCGTCGCGCGCTCGTCGCGATAGAGGTAGATGAAGAACGCATCGGGAAAGATCGCGCGCAGAAATGGGACGCGCAGACTGTTCTTCGGCGTCTTCTCCAAAAAGCGAAAGCGCTTCGGCGCGACGCGGTAATTGCGATCCACCGCCGCTCCCGCGAAACGTTGCGCCAGATCCTCCGCCACCCGGTCGGTCGCGTCTTCGGCCCCGAGACGGTTGGAGTCCCAGCCGTGATTGGCAGGATGGAGGGCCTCGACGCCTTCGATCACGGCGTGGCTCTCGCCGCCGATCGAGTAGAAATCCGGCGACTGGGAAAGCGTCTCGTAGAGCAACGTCGATCCCGAGCGCGGCGACGAGACGATGAAGACCGGACGGTCGAAACGATTGCGCGCGGCGCGTGCGTCGCGCCGGCGATCGGGCGCGAGATCGGTGTTCAACGCGGCGGTCAGGATGAATTGCCGCACGGCAAACGCCGCGTCGGTGCCGTTCGCGAGCTCGACCGCGCCGCTGTGACGCTCGAGCTTCCGCGTCGCCGTTTCGAGCAACTCGGCATAGCCCTGCCAGCCCGACGCCGACTCGCCGAAGATGCGGAACCGTTCCGTCCATTCGGCGATGAACGTGCGGACGTCGTCCCGCAACGCCTGCGCCGCCGCGGATCCGTGCAGCTCCGGCTCGAGGATCGCGAACAGCGCCTCCATCTCGCCCGGCGTCATCACGAGGGGGAAGTTGTGCACTTCGATCCGCGGCTGCACGTCGCGATCGGGCGCGAACCCGATGTGCTGCGGCACGGCATCGTCGCGCAGCAGCTCGCGGAATGCGGGCGAGCCGACCGTGTCCGCGACGAGATGGATGCGCCGCGTCGGATTGGGATTCATCACGTTGTGCCGGCGCCAGGTGTCGAAGATCCAGCATTCGCCCGGCGCCATGTGCAGGCGCTGCGTGCCGCAGGAGAAGACGACGGCCGGATCGGTGACGACCGGCACGTGCACGCGCATCCGCTCCTGCCAGTAGTAGTTCACATCCACATGCTCGGTCGCCTCGGAATTGCCGTCGATGCGCATGAGCCGCGTGCGCCCGATCGGCGCATCGAGCGAGGCGAGCACCTGACGAAGATAGGGAGAGCGGATGAGGTGCGGCGTCGGCTGCATCCGACCCTTGACGCCGTCGTTCTCCGGATCGCCGTCGACGGCGACGAGCGGCAGCGCCCAGTTGCCGCGATGCCCCTCCGGATGCGGGCGCCACGCGGACTCGCTGATGGATTCGATCTCGACGCGCAGCGCCTGGGCGTCGAAGGTGAGAGGAAGACGGAGGAATTCTCGTTGGAGTTGCATCGCCGGGCGGGATTGTAGAGGCTAAAATGGCGACCATTCACCTTTGGAAAACCGGCGTAGTGGGGGAGGAGCAGCATGCGTCAACGTTCCGATCGACGGAAGCAGGGGAAGAAGCATCTTGTGCGGCTCGGCGCGTTGATCGCGGCCGGCACCGCTGCGGGAACGGCGTCGGCGGCGACGATCACCGTCAACTCCACCGCTGACACGGTTGCGACCGACGCGCAATGCACGTTGCGCGAGGCGATCGCGAACGCGAATGCGGATAGCGAAACGACCGGCGGAGACTGTGTCGCCGGCAGCGGCGCGGACACCATCCAATTCTCGCTTCCCAATCCGAGCACGATCACGCTCGGCGGCTCGCAGCTGTCGATCAGCGACTCGTTGACCATCAACGGTCCGGGCGTGGCGGCGTTGACGATCAGCGGCAACAACGCGTCGCGGGTCTTCTACGTCGGCAACAACTCCCAGGCGCTCACCGTCACGATCAGCGCCTTGAGCATGCCCCAGGGAGCGGACACGGGCGGCTCGGCGATCCTCGACAAGGGCGAGGCGCTGACGCTCGACACGGTCACGATCACCGGCAATACCGGGAATGCGATCGTGGTCCAGCCCGGCGGCTCGATCTCACTGTCGCACTCCACCGTCACAGGCACGATCACCGGCCGCGGCATGTTTGCGAACCACCCGACCACGGTCACCATCACCGACACGACCGTCTCGAACAACAACACGGCGAGCAAGGGCGGCGGGATCTTTCTGTACCGGGTCAGCGGCCAGACGACGATCGATCAGTCGACGTTCTCCGGCAACGTGAGCGGCAGCCGCGGCGGCGGGATGGCGCTCTACAACATGGAAGGGCCGGTGATGATCACCAACACGCAGGTCACCGGCAACACGTCGGCGAACCGTGGCGCCGGCATCTTCCTTTACAAGCCGCTCGACGATGTCACGATCGCGGACACCGTGATCTCCGGGAACACGGCGAGCAACCGCGGCGGAGGCCTGTTCTTCTATAAGCAGACGGTCGGAAAGACGCTGACGATCCGCAACTCGACCATCAGCGGCAACCAGGCCAACGGTGGCTTGGGCGACGGCGGCGGGATCTTCTTCTACAAGCAGGCCGGCGCCACGATCCTCGAAAATTCGACGATCTCCGGCAACACGTCGGGCGCGCGCGGCGGCGCGATTTACGACCACAACATCCTCGGCGGCACGCTGACCATCCGCAACTCCACGATCAACGGCAACACCGCGGCTGTGGACGGCGGCAATCTTCATCTCGCCTCATTCCCGAGCGTGACGATCACGAGCTCGATCGTCGCCAATGGGACGGCTCCCTCGTCTCCCGATCTCCTGACCGCCGCTTCGAACGTCACCGCGAATTACTCGTTGATCGAGAACACGAGCGGCGCGACGTTCGGCGGCGCGAACAACATCACCGGCGTCGATCCGCAGCTCGGACCGTTGGCGAACAACGGCGGCCCGACGCAGACCCACGTGCCGGCCGCGACCAGCCCGGTCATCAACGCCGGCGACCCGGCGTTCACGCCGCCGCCGGCGACGGATCAGCGCGGCCAGGCCCGCGTCGCGAACGGACGCATCGACATCGGCTCCGTCGAGTCGATCGGCGGTGTCATCGGCTTCTCCTCCGCCACGTACTCCATCGCCGAAAACGGCGGCAGCGTCACGGTCACACTGACGCGCACCGGCGCCGATCCGGCGACGGTCAACTACGCCACATCGAACGGCAGCGCGACGTCACCGGCCGACTACTCGGCGACGTCGGGCACGGCGTCGTTTGCCGCGGGGGCAACTTCGACGACGTTCAGCGTGACGATCAACGACGACGCGATCTACGAAGGCAACGAGACGTTCAACCTCACGTTGAGCAGCCCCTCGCCAAACGCGTCGCTCGGCCTGTCGACGGCCGTCGTGACGATCGTGGAGAACGATCCGGGCAACGCCGACGTGGGCATCACGAAGACCGCGGCGGGCAGCCTCTTCATCGCCGGCCAGCCGATGACGTTCCATCTCACGGTCTCCAACTCCGGCCCGACGAACGCAAACTCGGTCGTGGTGACCGACACGATCCCCGCCGGCACGACGTTCGTCTCCGCGATCCCTTCCCAAGGCTCCTGCGCCGGCACGACGGTGGTCACCTGCAACCTCGGCCTCGTCAACAACGGCGGCAACGCGACGATCGCGCTCACCGTGACGCCTGCCGCCTCGGGCCCGATCAGCAACACGGCGACCGTCTCCGCCGCGCCACAGCCCGACCCGAATCCGGCGAACAACTCCGCGACGGCCAACGTCACCGTCGTCGGCGCCACCGCCGTCCCCGCCCTCGGCGATCTCGCGAAAATCGCGATGGCGGCGATGGCGCTCGCCATCGGCCTGTTCGTGATGAAGCGCGATTGATGCATGTCTGACCTGCGCGCCGAGCTCGTCGCCCGTCTCGCCGAGCTCGGCGTGGAGCATCATCCCTTTCCAGGCCGCACGGACGGCTTCGCGGGGCTCGTCAACGGTTGATCGGCCGCCCTCCCTGGATTGCACGTAGGGCCGGCTCTCCAGCCGGCCGCAGTCGAGAATGATGCGGCGGGCAACGCCCGCCGCGACCATGGTTCATCGGGCCGGCTGGAGAGCCGGCCCTACGTTTGCTCACGAAGTTCGACGTGATCTGGGCCTCGGCCAAAGCCATGACACCGCAGTCGACGCCCGCCGCGACCATGGTTCATCGGGCCGGCTGGAGAGCCGGCCCTGCGTTTCCGCGCGCCATCCCTACTTCGTGCAGGTCTCTTCGTCGAGCTTCGTCCACTTGCCTTCGATCTCCGCCTCGCCCCGATGCATCATCTTCGTGGCGTTGATGCGGGTGAAGACGTCGTGGAACTTCATCGTCTTGCCGGCGATGTGCATGTTGCCCGCGAACGTGATCGCATCCTTCTCCCAGCCCGGCGAGGCTTGAGCGAAGTGGCCGCCGCCGTTGTCCACGGCGACCGACGTGAATTGCTTGTTCTCTTCGTCCCAGCCCCAGAAGTAGCGGACCTCGACCGGCCCAGGATTCGCGGCGGACTTCGCCTCTTTGTAGTGCACGTCGATCCAGTAGTCGTTGAGTCCCCACGTGCCGTCGATCGTAGCCGTGGTCTTGTGCTCGGGCATGCCGAGGAAGGCGAAGGCGGTGCCGCTGCAGGTCCAGTGGCCGCTGAAGGAGCGCAGCTCCGCGAGCCGCGGATTCGGCACGGGCGGCGCGGCGAGGAGGGAAGTGGTGAAAGCGAGGGCGAGGATCGGGATGAGGCTTCGTTTCATCGAAGGGGCCGTCCTTTCGTCATCAGATGCGCGCCCATGATCGCCAGCCGTGTTTTCCGAATCTGTCACGTTGGTGAACGTTTTTGTGGCGGGTCGTGACAAGAATCGCCCTCGTTTTGCGCGATATCCATTAATGAAGCACTTCGCCGTAGCCCTTCTTCTCTTTCCGCTGACCGTTCTCGCTCAACAACAGGCGTCCCAGCCGGCTCCCGGGCTGACGCCGGAGCAGAAAACGCCCGAGCAGTGCGTGGCCACGGTCGACTACGAGGTCATGCTGGCCTCGTTCAGCTCGTCGAATCCAGATCTGACCAAGGCCATGCAGTGGGCGAACGACTGCATCCGGCTCCATCCCAACATGCCCGAGGCCTGGTTGAAGCGGGCGCAGATGTGGGCGGAGAGCCAGAACTGGGCGAAGGTGATCGAAGACACGAGCAAGGCGATCGAGGTCAATCCGAAGTTCGGCAACGCCTACATCGACCGCGGCTTCGCCTACCTGAGGCTCCAGAAGTAC
This sequence comes from Acidobacteriota bacterium, assembly GCA_019242175.1. Classification (GTDB taxonomy): domain Bacteria; phylum Acidobacteriota; class Thermoanaerobaculia; order Gp7-AA8; family Gp7-AA8; genus JAFAVZ01. The sequence continues at coordinate 5,117 of JAFAVZ010000001.1, read as the reverse complement.
GACCGGGCGATCGCCGACTACGACAAGGCCGTCGCGATCGACCCAAAGAACCCGCTCGCCTACTCTTCGCGCGGCGACGCCTACCGCGTGCAGATGAAGCGCGATCAGGCGATCGCCAATTACGACAAGGCGCTGGAAGTGGCCGGAGACGAAGTGATCATCTACGGCGGTCCCGCCTACATCGGCCGGGCTTCGGTCTACATGGGCGCGCAGCAGTGGGACAAGGCGATCGCCGATCTCACCAGCGCCACGGAGACGCTCGGCAGCTCGCTGGAAGCCTGGGAATCGCGCGCGCTGATCTACGAGATCACCGGCAAGACCGATCTCGCGCTCGCCGACTACGACTCGATCCTGAAGGGCCACCCGAAGCACGCCAAGGCGCTGAAGGCCCGCGCCGCCATCCATCTGAAGAAGGGCAACCGCGCGCAGGCGACGAAGGACTACCAGGCGCTGCTCGCCATCGATCCGAAGAACGAAGACGCGATCCGGGAGCTGGCGACGCTCGTCCCGAAGTCGGGAGCCGATTTCATCAAGGTCGCGCGCCAGCAGATGAACGACTCGAAGTACGACGATGCGCTGCGCTCGTACAACGAGGCGATCCGCATCGAGCCGCAGAACGCCGAGGCTTATGAGGGACGCGGCAGCGCGTACAACAGGAAGAATCAGACGGATCTCGCCATCGCCGACTACTCGAAGGCGATCGAGCTCGATCCGAAGGCGTCGGGTCCGTACAACGGCCGCGCGGCCGCGGAGATGACGAAGGGAGAGCTGGACAAGGCGCTCGCTGACTACGGGGAAGCGATCGGCCGGGCCGGGAACGACGTCGGGGACGCCGTCATCGCGTATTCCGGCCGCGCCGAGGTGTACGAGAAGCAGGGGAAGGCCGATCTGGCCGTTGCCGAGTACACGAAGTCGATCGAGGCCGCGGCCAAAGACTCCTTCATGAATTACGTGCTCGCGCCCGACTCCTACCTCGGCCGCGGCAAGGTCTATGTCGCCACAGGCAAGGTCGATCTGGCGCGCGCCGACTTCCGCAAGGCGCTGGAGATCAACCCGAAACACGAGGCGGTGAAGGCGGAGCTGGCGAAGCTGGACAAGCCGAAGGGCGCCGAGGAGTTCGTGCGCGAGGCGATGGACGCCGCACGGAAGAACGACGCGACCGGCGCGCTCAACGCGCTGACGAAGTGCATCGAGGCCGACCCGAGACAGCTCGCGTGCTGGGTGCTGCGCGGCAACGTGGAGACGGCGACGAATCAGTACGACAAGGCGAACGACGACTACCGCCACGCGATGGAAGTCGACCCGAAGCACGCCGCGCCGCACCTGGGCCGCGGCATCATGCTCGCCAAACAGGGCAAACGCGACGAAGCGGTCCGCGAGCTGCGCATGGCCCTCGATCTGAACCCGCAGCTCTCGGATGCTAAGCAGGCGTTGAAGATGCTGGGGGCGGAGTAGGAGAGCGCACCTATTCTCCTGGGGATGCATGCATTGATCCGTAATCGGCGGCCATAGCGGTGTGCCTGTCGATCGATCTTGCGTCATTGGACGCCGAACTCGCGGACTGTGGATTTATAAAGCGATGCGGAGACGGAATGATGGACAATCATGTTGATCCATGAAACTTCTCATCGACACGAACATCGTCATACCGCTGGAACCGACCGGACACGCGGACCTGCATGAAAACACCCAAACGGCGACGGCGTTTGCGCAGGCGGCGATGGCGGGCGGTCATCAACTGTTCGTGCATCCCGCAATCGATGAGGACATTGCCCGCGACAAGAACCTTGAACGCCGCGATCTCCGGTCGGCACTACTAACGAAGTACCTGCGGCTCATACATCCGCCTTCGAGCGCCTCGGTCGATCAAGTGCTCGGCACGCCCGCGCGCGAGAGTCACGATTATGTCGATCATCAGCTCCTCACGGCGTTGGCGGCGAATGCCGTGGACTTGTTGGTCACGGAAGACACCGAAATTGCGAAAAAGGGAAAGCGCCTAGGTCTCGACCAGCGCGTATTCACGATCGCCACGGCGGGGAGACTCCTGCAGAGTCTTTTCGACGTCAGCCCACCGGCGCCGCCAGCCGTCAAAGAAACGCGCGCCTATGCTCTCAACCCGTCGGACCCGATCTTCACTTCATTCCGCGCCGACTACCCTGGCTTCGACACGTGGTTCACGCAGTGCCAGCGTGATCAGCGTCTGACGTGGCTGGTGGAAATGGACAGCCGGCATGCCGCGATCGCGATCGTGAAGGAGGAGAAGAACCCTGCGGAACAACTCGGCGGAAAAACGCTGAAGATCTGCAGCTTCAAAGTGAGCGACGACTTCCGCGGGTTCCGATTCGGAGAGCTCATCCTGAAAGCGATCTTCGCCTACGCTGAGTTGAATCGGTACGTCGCGGCGTTTCTCACGGTTCTTCCGAAATACGACGATCTCATTGGGCTCCTCGAGGATTTCGGATTCAGGCCAGTCGACCGCACGACCAGCCACGGCGAGGTGGTTCTCGTAAAGTCCTTCATCGCTGATGGCCGTGTCGTAAGTTCGCTCGAGTACAACGTTCGCTTCGGCCCGTCAGCGCTGCTTCCTGACACCTCCCACACCTTCGTCATCCCAATTCAGCCGCGGTACTCGAACGTCCTCTTTCCGGAGACCGCCGCGATGCAATCGTTGTTCGCAGGACACTTCGCGTTCGGGAACGGCCTTCGAAAGGCGTATCTCTGCAACGCGGGCATTCGTGCAATCGAGCCGGGTGCGACGCTCTTCTTCTACCGTTCACAGGAGGAACAGGCGCTCGTTGCCATCGGTGTGCTCGAGCGGATCGTTCTCTCAGTCGATGCGGAAGTCATCGCGCGCGAAGTTGCGCGACGGACGGTCTACACATTCGCGGAGATGCATGAGTTGGCGATGCATGGTGAAGTTCTGGCGCTGCTATTCCGGCAGGCTCGTATCTTGGTACCATCAATCCGCGCCAGCGAGTTGATCACTGCTGGCGTTCTATCGGGAGCGCCGCAGTCCATCCAGCGCGTGAGTGAGGAGGGGGCGAGATGGCTTTACCAAAGAATTGCAGCGTAGCGTTGTTGCCCATCAAGCCCGTGTACGCGAAAGCGATCATCGAAGGTCGGAAGCAGGTCGAGTTTCGAAAAACAATTTTCCGGCGACGAGTGACGCACATAGCAGTCTATGCGAGCACCCCCGTTCAGCGGATCATCGGTATCTTCCGCATCGACGATTGCGACCATGACACGCCGGAGAATTTGTGGCGACGACATCACGCGAACGGCGCGATTTCGAGTGATGAGTTCGAAAGCTACTACGCCAACAAGGACGAAGGCATCGCGATCAAAATCGCCGATGTGCTCTCGTTGTCTTCTCCGGTGAAACTTCGCACGCTCGGCGTGCGTGCTCCACAAAGCTTTCGTTATCTGACGGCGTCAGAGGTGGCGCGGCTCCGTCGCGCGATGTCGGCCACGTAAACGATCATGTTTTTGATGGAGGCGCGTGGATGTTCGCGCCTTCCATTCGCCCCCCTTCAGGCGCGCAGCAATCCCGCCTCGCACCGGCCTTCGATCACGCGCACGCCGGCCTCGTTCTCGATCCACGCCTCGATGTCGAGACGATGCCGGCCGCGGTCGATCCCGCGCACGACGAAGTGCGCGGTGACCGTCTCGCCGACGAACACCGGCTGCAGAAACGCGAGCGTCTGGGAGCGATAGATCGCGCCCGTGCCGGGCAACAGCATGCCCACCATCGTCGAGAAGATCGACGCGGTGAGCATGCCGTGCAAGACGCGGCGGCCGAACCGCGTCTGCGCCGCAAACGCGTCGTCGACGTGCAACGGGTTCACGTCGCCGGTGATCTCGACGAATCGCCGCACGTCGTCATCGGTGAACGTCTTCCGAAACGAGGCGTGCTGGCCGATGGCGAAGTCGTCGATCGTGCGCATGCCTGGCGTCAGCCAAGACGCGATTGCATCACACCCATCCCGATCAGCAGCAACGCAAGCAGTCCGAGCATCCAGGTGCCGAGGGTCGGAACCGGGGTGATTGCCCACTGCGCGTACAACGTCACGTTGTTCGCCGGCATGTTGAACGTGGTGCCGGCGGCGTAGCTGGTACCGCTGCCGTCGGCTGCGGTGTTCCAGCCGGCGAACGAGTAGCCGGCCTTCGTCAGAGTGCCCGGGCCGAGCACGGTCACCGTCGAGTTGTAATTGTGCGGGTTGGCGGCGTCGACCGGCGCACTGCCGCCGCTGTTGCCGTTCCCGTTGTACGTCACGGTGTAGCTGTTGACCGTCCACTGCGCATACAGCGTCACGTTGTTCGCCGGCATGGGGAACGTATTGCCCGCGACGTAAGACGTGCCGCTGCCGTTGGCCGCGGTGTTCCAGCCGGCGAACGTGTAGCCGGTCCGCGTCAGGTTGCCCGGACCGAGCACGGTCACCGTCGAGTTGTAAGTGTGCGGGTTGCCCGGATCGACCGGCGCGCTGCCCCCGGTGTTGCCGTTGCCGTCGTACGTCACGGTGTAGCTGGCGATCGTCCACTGCGCATACAGCGCTACGTTCGCCGCCGGCATGTTGAACATGTCGCCCGGAGCGAAGGCGGTGCCGCTGCCGTTGGCGGCGGTGTTCCAACCGGTGAACGTGTAGCCGGTGCGGGTCAGGCTGCCCGGGCCGAGCACGGTGACGGCCGAGTTGTAATTGTGCGGATTGCCGGGATCGACTGGCGCGGTGCCGCCCGTGTTCCCGTTGCCGTCATACGTCACGGTGTAGCTGTTGATCGTCCACAACGCGTACAGCGTCACGTCGTTCGCGGGCATGGTGAACGTGTTGCCCGGCGCGTAGGTCGTGCCGCTGCCGTCGTTGGCGGTGTTCCAGCCGGCAAACGTATAGCCGGTCCGCGTCAGGCTGCCCGGGCCGAGCACGGTGACCGTTTCTCCGGGACCATGAGGATTGTCCGTCGGCGGGGCGCCGCCGGTGTTGCCGTTGCCGTTGTAAGTCACGGCGTACTTCGTGAACTCGAACGAGCCGATGTCACAGTTGACGCCCTGGGGCCGCGTCACGCCACGCTGGTCGAGGGAGTTGATGGGAGATGCACTGCAAAGCGTATTGTCGCCGGTATCG
>JAFAVZ010000637.1 GCA_019242175.1 Acidobacteriota bacterium | reverse complement strand
TCCGCGTGAAAGCCGCGGAAGTGCTCAGCAACATCAAGCCGTAAGCCATGAGACTTGCGATCCGATTCGGAACGACTGCACTGATCCTCCTCGCCGGTGGCGGCGCGCTGTTCGGCGCGAGCTACCGCCAGGAGTGGATCAAAGAGGTCACCCTCGCCTCCGACGGCGTGGTGTGGATCTCCAACCCCACGGGCAACATCGACGTCCTCGGCGTCGACGGCAACACGGTCACGATCCTCGCCGAGCGTCTCACCAGCGGCGCAGACAATGCGGCCGTCGAAGAGGCGAAGGAACAGACCGCGATCTACGTGGCCGGCGACGAGCGCAACCAGACGATTCGCACCATCGTGCCGATCGTGCACAGCGCGCGCTGGGTCACGAACGTCAACTACACGGTACGCGTGCCGCGCACGGCCACGGTGCGCATCGAGTCGAGCACCAGCGATTACATCCGGGTCACGAACTTCAGCGGCGCAGTTGCGGTGAAGAACTTCAACGGCGCGATCCATCTCGAGAACACGACCGGCCCGGTCACCGCGGACAGCGTGAACGGCACGATCATGTACGACCCGAACGGTCGCCCCTCCGCGAACGTCAGCCTCACGACCGTCAACGGCCAGATCCAGGTCGCCGTGGTTCCGGACGCAGGCCTGCAGTGGGTCGCGGAGACGATCAAGGGCGACTTCCTCACGAACCTGCCCATGCGCGGCCGCGCCGTCGGAACCGGCTATCGCGGCTCGCTGAACGCCGGCGGCCCGACGCTGGCCACCGCGGCGATGACCGGCAACATCACGCTCTTCCGCAAGGGCTCGCGTCCGACCGACGTGAAATCCGTCCGCGTGACGGAAGGCACCATCGGCCCGCTCTCCATCTCCCGCACGATCGACCTGCCCGCGTTCGAAGGCAACTTCGCGTACTCGACGAACGTCGGCAACGTCCGCGTCGGACAGGTGCGCGGCACGGCGAAAGTCGAAACCGGCGCCGGCGAAGTCAACCTCGGACGCATCCTCGGAACGGCCAACGTCCGTTCCGGCGGCGGACCGCTGGAGCTGGGCGACGTCATCGGCGCGCTGAACGCGTACACGAAGGCAGGCGACGTCTCGGTGCGCGCGGCACGCGCGGGCGGCGAGATCTCGACCGACGGCGGTCTCATCAAGATCCTCTACGCAGGACCGGGCACGCGTCTCCACTCGGGCGGCGGCGACATCATCGTCCGCCAGGCCTCGGGCCCCATCACCGCCGACACGCGCTCCGGCGACGTCACGATCAACGTCGATGCGACGCTCGGCACCAACGCCGTCACGGCGAAGACGAATCAGGGCAGCATCGTCCTGAACGTCGCGCCGAAGTTCGCCGCGGACATCGACGCCACGCTCGTCACCAGCGACGCCGAGGCGCATACGATCCGCTCCGACTTTGCCGGGCTGCAGATTCGTCGGGAGTCGGCCGGCAACAACCGGATGCGCATCCACGCCACGGGGAAGATCAACGGCGGCGGCGACCGCGTCGAGCTCTACGCGGAAGAGGGCGACATCCTCCTCACCGCGCAGCCGATGCGGCCGATGGTGCTCAGCACGCCCTAGCGCCATCCTGCGAGCGTCGCTCCGCCGAGCACCCCGCACGCCGCACGCGGCGATGCCGGGTCAGCGCGCCCTGGAGAAACGGCATCGGCTCGCGCCGGTGCCGTTGTGCGAGCTCATCGCAACGGGCAGCGCGTATCCGATCAGGAGAGACCGAGGCGCCTGTGGCAACCCCATCGGCGCAGGGTATCGGCCCGGCATTGAATTCGCGTCGTGGCCTCAATACCATGCGCCCGCCGCCCCGCCCGGGCCGGCGGCAGGATCGAAGGAGGACTCTTGAGAAAACTGACGATCGCGGCACTCCTGGTGCTCGCCGCGGCCTGCACCCAGAAGACCGGGACCGCCACTGGCACGGAGGCGGAAAGTACGACTGCGACAGCGGCCGCAACCGAGACCGCGTCGGTGCCCGCCAACGAACAAGCCGCACCCGCGGCGCAACCCGCCGCAGAGACGGCGAACAAGGAGACGAATGCGATGACCGACACCGAGCCGAAAGTTGCCGAACTGCACACCTCCGCGGGCGAGATCGACATCCGCTTCTTCCCGGACGTCGCCCCGAATCACGTGAAGAACTTCCTCACCCTCGCCGAGCAGGGCTTCTACAACGGCACGAAGTTCCACCGCGTGATCCCCGGCTTCATGATCCAGGGCGGCGACCCGAACACGATCAAGGGCGATCCGTACACGTGGGGCACCGGCGGCTCGCCGAATCGCCTCAAGTCGGAGTTCAACAGCATCTCCCACAAGCGCGGCATCGTCTCGATGGCCCGCTCCCAGGATCCGAACAGCGCCTCGTCGCAGTTCTTCATCGTCGTCAGCGACTCGCCGTTCCTCGACAACCAGTACACGGTCTTCGGCCAGGTCCTGAAAGGGATGGACGTGGCGGACAAGATCGTGAACGGCAAACGCGACCGCAACGATCGTCCGGACCAGCCGGTGTCGATCGATTCCATCACCGTCCGCCCCGCCACCGCGGAAGAAAACGCGAAGCCGCGCTGAGCCCCGACATGACCTCGACCGACGCGCTTCCTCCCGACGCCGCGGCGTTCGTCCGCGCGCGTCTGGGGGACGCGTGGACGGCCCGCCCGCTCGCCGGCGACGCCTCCATCCGCGTGTACTACCGCGTGGCCACGGAAGCCGGCGAGACGTACATCCTCGCCTGGTATCCGCCCGAGGTGTTGCCGCAGTTGCACGTGTTCCTCGATGCCTACCACGCCGTCGCGCCGTACGCGCGCGTGCCGGAGCTGGTGGCGGAAGGGGAGACGTCCGTGCTGCAGCAGGACGTGGGCGACCGCACGCTGTTCGACATCCTCCACGAGGACCGCGTCGCCGGCCTGCGCCTCTACCGGAGCGCCGTCGACCTGCTCTGCGATTTCCAACGCGCCCCGGCGCAGAGTCCCAACCCGCCGTTCACCGCCGACTTCTTCACGAACGAGCTGGAGATGACGCGCGAGTATTACGTGCGGAGATTGATGGGCGCGCCGGAGGACGATTTAGAGGCACTGAAACCGATCTTCGGAACGCTGGCCGAAAATGTTGCCTCGCACCCTTACGTGCTAACGCATCGCGATTATCACGGCCAGAATATTCATGTCGTTAATGATCAACTTTATCTGATCGACTATCAGGACATGAGAATGGGCCCGGCGACGTACGACCTCGCGTCGCTCCTGCGCGACCGCGGCGTCGGGCGGGTGCTGGGAGACGAGACGGAGCTGGAGCTCGTCGACTACTACGCCCGGCGGACGAACGCCGGCCCGAACCTCCGGCGCTGCTACTTCGAAACCCTGCTCCAGCGCTCGATCAAGATCCTCGGCACGTTCTCCCGCCAGCCGATCGAGCGCGGGAAGCTGCATTACCTCGAATTCATCCCGCCTACGCTGGAGAGCGTGCGGCGCTGTCTCGCCGAGCTCCCGCAGTTCGCCGCGCTGGCGTCGCTCCTCCCGATGGACTTCGACCTCCAGCGCTCCCGGGAGACTCTGGAAAGGATTTGCGACCATGGCCAAGCACAAGATCACGCTCCTGCCCGGTGACGGCATCGGCCCCGAAGTGACGGCGGCCGTCGTCTCCATCATCGAATGCGCCGGCGTCGACGTCGAATGGGACAAGTACTTCGTGGGCGCCGAGGCGATCAGCCGGTTCGGGGATCCGCTGCCTCAGGACGTGCTCGACTCGATCCTGCGCAACAAGATCGCGCTCAAGGGCCCGGTCACCACGCCCGTCGGCACCGGCTTCGCCTCGATCAACGTCCGCCTGCGCAAGACGCTCGACCTCTACGCGAATCTGCGGCCGGTGAAATCGATGCCGAACGTGATCACGCGCTATGAAGACGTCGACCTCGTGGTCGTGCGCGAGAACACGGAAGACCTCTACAGCGGCCTGGAGCACGAGGTCGTGCCCGGCGTCGTGGAGTCGCTGAAGATCATCACCCGCAAGGCTTCGACGCGTATCGCGAAGTTCGCGTTCGACTACGCGCAGACGCATGGGCGGCGGAAGGTCACGGCCGTGCACAAGGCGAACATCATGAAGATGTCCGACGGCCTCTTCCTGCAGTGCTTCCGCGAGGTGTCGCAGGATTACCCGAACATCGAGGCGGACGACAAGATCATCGACAACCTCTGCATGCAGCTCGTCGTGAACCCGAACCAGTTCGACGTGCTGCTGCTGGAGAACCTTTACGGAGACATCGTGTCCGACCTCACGGCGGGACTCGTCGGCGGCCTCGGTGTCGTGGCCGGCGCGAACATCGGCGAGGCCGGCGCGGTCTTCGAGGCCGTGCATGGGAGCGCGCCCGACATCGCCGGCCAGAACAAGGCGAACCCGCTCGCGCTGCTGCAGTCCGCGGTGCTGATGCTGCAGCACCTCGGCGAGATGGGACCGGCGAAGCGCATCAACGACGCGATCGAGAAGGTGCTCGCCTCCGGTCCCGAGCACCGCACTCGCGACCTCGGCGGCACCGGCTCGACGGCCGACTTCACCGGCGCGATGTGCGAGACGCTGCGCAAGGGCACACGCGCGAACGATTGAAAATGTAGGGCCGGCTCCAGCCGGCCGCAGTCGAGAGAGATGGGCCGGCTGGAGAGCCGGCCCTACATTTTTGGATGACAAAGTACGCCAAGTGTTTTCTCGAGGGCGTCGAGCACTTCAACGCCCTCGAGTTCTGGCATGCGCACGAGTCGTGGGAAGAGATCTGGCTCGAGGCCGAGACGGACGTCGAGCAGTTCCTGCAGGGGATGATTCAGCTCGCGGCCGCGTATCACCACATGAAGCGCGGGACGTATCGCGGCGGCGTGCGGCTCTTCGACGCCGCGTTGCGCCGGCTCGAGCCCTTTCCGCGCGATTTCTCGGGCGTCGATCGGAGCGCGGCGGAGGAGGCGGCGCGGCGGCATCGCGAACGCTTTTCTGCCCCGGTTCCGGAAGCGCGTCTGGACGAGAGTGAATATCCGAAGCTCATCCGCACCGCCTCCGAAATGCCGCCGCGCGATCCGTGGTGATGCGCTACAATCCCACTCCTCCACTCAGCACACCTCAAAACTCTTGGGCGAGGGATCGGAATGCAGGAAATCGATCAACGGGACCGGGATCTCCTGGGTGCTCTGCAAGGCGAACTTCCCCTCTCTTCCACGCCTTACGCGGTCATCGGCCAGATGATCGACATGTCCGAAAAAGAAGTGATCAAACGGACGGAGCGTTTGAAACGCGAAGGCCTCGTCCGCGCGCTCTGCGCCCAGTTCGACATGCGTGCGCTCGGCTACCGATCCTGTCTCGTCGCGGCCCGCGTGCACGCCGAACGGATCGATGAGGCGGCGAACGCGATCAACGCGCATCCGGGCGTGACGCAGAACTACCGCCGCAATCACGATTTCAACCTCTGGTTCACCCTCGCCGTTTCGCCTTCGTCCCGTCTCGGGCTGGAGAAGACGATCGAGGTGCTGGCCGAAGAGGCGGAGTGCGACGTCGTGCGTCCGTTGCCGACGCTGAAGCTCTTCAAGAGCAGCAGCTCGGACGGCCACGAGATGCTCGCCGGCGACGCCGAGCCGCATCCCGACTACACGCCGTTGACGCCGGCCGAGATCGAAGCCGTGCGTTTGCTCCAACGCGATCTGCCGCTGCAGCCGCGTCCGTTCGACGCGCTGGCGAAGAACACGACGCTCGGCGCCGACCAGATTCTCGGCGCCGCCCGCGCGCTGCTGCAGCGCGGACAGATGCGCCGCTTCGGCGCGCACATCACCGCGCGCAAGCCGGGCTTCTCCGCGAGTGCGATGGGCGTCTGGGTCGTTCCTGCAGATCGCGCGGACGAGCTGGGCGCGAAGATGTCGCAGAACAAGGCCGTCTCGCACTGCTATCTCCGCCCCACGTACGCCGACTGGCCGTACAACCTCTACACGATCGTGCACGGCCGTTCCGTCGACGAATGCGAGTCGATCGTGAACGACCTGGCGATCGACACCGGCCTCACCGAGAAGCAGGCGCTCTATCCGACCCGCGAGTACAAGAAGGCGCGCATCAACTACTTCTCCCGCGAGGCGGAAGAGTGGGAAGGCGCGCACGGTGCGCAACGCGCCGCAACCGCCGCTTCGTAGCAAGAAATCTTGACGTTTTCTCCCCTCCGGCCGCGCGCGTAAGTCGCGCGTTTGCCGGAGGTTCGCGTCAAAGGCCGCCGAGGAACGGCGCTCGAATCATGCGTGAGGCATGACGAAGCTGCCGGATTGCGAATTCATCATCGTGGAGCACGAGGGAGAGCTGCCGCCGACCGACACCTCGACGTTCGAAAGGTCGGGGTGGGAGACCGTGATCTTCAATTTGGAAGACGAGAAGCCGGAAAAAATGTAGGGCCGGCTCTCCAGCCGGCCCGATGTCGAGGCTGGGCCCGCTGGAGAGCCGGCCCTACGTTCGTCATCGTTTACGGCGAGAACGCGAAACGTCGTGAAGGCTTGGCCAACAAGCGCGGCGGGCCGTGCCGGCTAGAAGATCGGGTTCTCGTAATGGTGGTGCTGTTTCCAGTGGTAGACGTAGCCCGGGAACTTCACCGGCACCACGTAGTCGACGTCCACGAAGATCTGGCTGTTGCGCCGTTCGATCGTGATGTTGTCTTCCGTCACCGGCAGGTCCTGTTCCTCGGCCTTGGCGAGGATGGCCTTCATGATGCGGTCATCGTTGTGCGTGCCGGCGGACTTGGCCTCGTCCGAGATCGTCTGCCGCAGCTCGGCCGCGCGCACCTTGATGGGGATCATCTTGTACGCGACGAAGATCGCGATGAGCAGGATGATGACTCCGACCAGGCATCCGAAGTTTCCCTCACCCGCTTCCCGACGATTGCGACGCATACCTTC
>JAFAVZ010000576.1 GCA_019242175.1 Acidobacteriota bacterium | reverse complement strand
GCCGGCGAGTGTGATCGTCCTGTCGGCGGACGACCTCGCGGCCACGCCGGCGGCCACGCTCGACGATGCCTTGCGTCAGGTGCCGGGCTTCACTTTGTTTCGGCGCAGCGGGAGCCGTACCGCGAATCCGACGTCGCAGGGGGTCTCGTTGCGCGGCGTCGGCGCGAGCGGCGCGTCGCGCGCGTTGGTCCTCGATGACGGCATCCCGCTCAACGATCCGTTCGGTGGCTGGGTTTATTGGGGACGCGTGCCGCGTGTTGCCATCGCTCGCGCCGAGGTGCTGCGGGGCGGTGCTTCGGGTTTGTATGGGAGTGGGGCGATGAGCGGCGTCATTCAGTTCGTGCGGCGGCGCGATGCGGCGGTCATCGCCGACGTGTCCGGAGGCTCGCGGGCGACGGGAACCGGCTCGCTGTTCGCAGCAACCAGCGTCGGCGCGTGGCGGGGGAGCGTCGCCATCGACTGGCTGAAGACCGACGGCTGGATCCTCGTCGATGACGACCAACGCGGCGCCGTCGACGTCGCGGCGAACGCGCGGCATACGAGCGTCGATGCGACGGTCGCGCGCCGCGGTGTGTTCCTGCGTGCGTCGCGGTTCACCGAGGGGCGGAACAACGGGACGCCGCTGCAGATCAACGACACCGTCATCCGCCAGCTCGCCGCCGGCGCCGACGTTGGGCCGGTGCAGGGACGCGTCTACGCGACCGATCAAGACTTTCATCAGACGTTCTCCGCCATCGCCGCTGACCGCAATTCGGAACGGCTGACGAACGAGCAACGAACGCGGGTGCGGTCGTGGGGTGGCTCGCTGCAGACGGCGCACACGTTCGGCGCGCGTCACGCCGTGCTCGGGGGCGTCGAGAGCCGCAGCGTGAGCGCGCTCGAGCAACGGCAACGCATCCAATCTGCGTTCGTGGAGGATGTGTTCGTGATGTCGACGAAGGCGAGCGTCACCGCCGGCCTGCGTTACGACGATGCGGGCCGCAACGGCGACGCGTGGAGCCCGCGTGTCTCGCTGCTTTTCCGCGCGAACGACAAGGTCGCGTTCACGGCGTCCGCGTACAAGGCGTTCCGCGCGCCGACACTCAACGAGCTCTATCGCGGCTTCCGTGTCGGCAACGTGCAGACGAATCCGAACGCGGCGCTGCAGCCGGAACGTTTGCAGGCGTTCGAGGTCGGCGCGCGCAGCGGACCGCTGCGCGTCAACCTCTTTCAGATGGATGTCGATGATGCGGTGGCGAACGTCACTTTGTCGACGACGCCCGCGCTCATCACTCGCCAACGCCAGAATCTCGGCAGCACTCGCTCGCGCGGCGTCGAGCTCGAGGCCGATCGGCGGTTCGCGAGGGAGTGGCGCATCAGCGGCGGCTATCTCTTCTGCGACGCGGTGACGTCCGACGACAAACGCATTCCCCAGGTAGCCCGCCATCAGGCGACGCTTCAACTTGCGCGCGGGAATGTCGGCGCGCAAGTGCGTTGGTCGAGCATGCAGTTCGACGACGACCTCAACCGGTTCCCGCTGCGGAGCTACGTCGTCGCGGACCTGTTCGCCTCGCGGCCGCTAAATGCCCATCTCTCCGCGACGCTCGCCGCCGAGAACCTCTTCGACAAACGGATCGAGACCGCCGCGACTCCCGTCATCACGCTCGGCACGCCTCGCTCGATCCGTATCGGGCTGCGCTACGCGCGATGAATGTAGGAGCGGGCTTCAGCCCGTCCGGACCGGCTGAGCCGGTTCCTACGTCTTCGCGCGATAATCGACGCGATGGCCTGGAAGATCGAGAAGCAGGCGAACGGCAAGTTCGCGATCTGGTCGACGCGCATCGAGGACTACATCGTCATCGACGCCGACGCGCTCCGCATCGCGCAGATCTACGCCGAGAAAGGCGTGAAGGTCTACCTCGCGTCGGCGCGGGCACAGCTGGCGAAGGAAGAGCCGGTGACCGCGTCGGGCGAGGAGAAGATCGAGGCGTCCCGCCGCCGCGGCTCCACGCCGCGGGAAGGCGAGGCGCCGATCGGCGTGACGGGATTCGTGCTCGAGGACTGAGTGTCATCCGGAGACGGCGAAGGATCTCCCGGCACGTGCGCCGATCGCCTGGATCAGGAGATCCTTCACAGTCTTCGCTGTTCAGGATGACACTGGGGTGGGAGTGCGGTAGCCAGCACAGTTTTGTCATCCTGAGCCCCGAAGAGGGCGAAGGATCTCCTGATGCGGACGGAAAGCGCACGTGCCGGGAGATCCTTCACAGTCTTCGCTGTTCAGGATGACACTGGGGTGGGAGTGCGGTAGCCAGCACAGTTTTGTCATCCTGAGCCCCGAAGAGGGCGAAGGATCTCCTGATGCGGGCGGAAAGCGCACGTGCCGGGAGATCCTTCACGGTCTTCGCTGTTCGGGATGACACAGCGGTGGGAGTGCGGTAGCCAGCACAGTTTTGTCATCCTGAGCCCCGAAGAGGGCGAAGGATCTCTTGATGCGGACGGAAAGCGCACGTGCCGGGAGATCCTTCACAGTCTTCGCTGTTCAGGATGACACGGGGAGGGCCGGACGCCGTGTCATCCTGAGCGCAGCGAAGGATCTCCCGGCACGTGCGCCGATCGCCTGGATCAGGAGATCCTTCACAGTCTTCGCTGTTCAGGATGACACTGGGGAAGCCGCGCGCTCAGGTTGACAACGTGCGGCGCTAGACGCGCCGCCTCTCGCGCGACGGCTTCTTCTCCATCTCCACCCACGGCTCGATGCCGCCCACTGCGCAACGCGGGATCTTCTCGCCGAGCGTCGTTTCGATCTGCTTCACCATCGCCAGGTCCTGCCACGTCGCGATCGTCGACACGATGCCTTGTGCCGCGCCGCGGGCGGTGCGGCCGCCGCGATGGATGTAGTCCTCCACTGTCTCGGGGATGTCGAAGTTGATGACGTGCTCGATGCCGGGGACGTCGATGCCGCGGCCGGCGATGTCGGTCGCCACGAGGATGCGATGCGAGCCCTTGCGGAAGCGTTCCAGCGACTGCACGCGCTTCCCTTGCGACAGATCCGAGTGCATGCGGGTCACCGGATGTCCCTGCCGTTGCAGGATGTGGTACAGCCAGTCGGCGTCCATCTTCCGGCGCGTGAACACGAGCGTCGAGCCGAGCTCCTGTTGCAGCAGCGCGAGCAGCGCCGGCCGTTTGTCCTCGGCCTTCACGACGTAGAGCCGATGGCTGATGCCCGACGCGGCGCCTTGCGGCGTGATGTCGACGCGCACCGGCTCGCGCATGAACTCCTTCGCGATCATCTCGATGGTATCCGGCATCGTCGCCGAGAACATCATCGTCTGCCGCTCGCGGGGAAGGCGCCGGAGGATGTCGCGCATTTGGGGGAGAAAGCCGAGGTCGAGCATGTGGTCGGCTTCGTCGAGGACGAGCTGCTCGATCGCGTCGAGACTCACGGAGCGGCGCATCACGTGGTCGAGCAGGCGGCCGGGCGTGGCGACGAGGATGTCCGGCGTCTTCTTGAGCGCCGCCAGCTGCGGCTTCATCTTCACGGCGCCGATGAGGCACGCGGTGGAGAGATTGTGGTCCGCGCCGAAGATGTCGAGGAACGCCTTCGTTTGCATCGCGATCTCGCGCGTTGGCGAGAGGATCAGCGCGCGGACGCCGCGGCCGTGGGTCAGGCGCTCGGCGATCGGCAGAGAGAACGCCGCCGTCTTGCCCGAGCCGGTCTGGGCCAGGCCGATCACGTCCTGGCCTTGCAGCGCCGTCGGGATCACCGCCGCCTGAATCGGCGTCGGGTGCTCGAAGCCGATCTTCTCGACGGCTTCGACGATGGGTTGGGAAAGTCCGAGCTCTCGGAAGGAACCGGCCGTAGTCTCGACCGGATGTTGCGGTATGCCGCCAGTAAGCATCAACGAAACACTCTCACGTAAACGATCAGATTGACGATGAACACCAGGATGCCGAGGAAGATCTCGATGCCTCGCGTGAGCCCTTGCGGGTAGATCAACGCGAAGACGTAGTGTGCGATGAAACCTTCCGAGTAACCGGCCGCGCCGGCGCGCCTCAGGAGCGCGTTTTCGAGCGAGGTCAACGGACAATACCATCCGCGCAGCTCGATGAGCACTCCCCACACCGCCGCCGGAACGTGCAGCCACGCCACCCGCGGCCAGCGAAGGACCAACAAGCCCCCCGCGATCACGAACACGATGAACGCGAAGTGCACGACGGCGACCAGGTTCGCGCCGAAGTGATAGAGCAAGCGTCTCCTTATAATGCCGGGCCATGAAACGCGGCCTCGGCCTCTTTCTCTTCCTGCTCCTCGCCGGCTGCGCTCACATCGCGGCCCCGAAGGAGCCCGTGCACGTCGTGATCGTCGGCACGACCGACGTCCACGGCTCGTTTGCGGGCCGGACGGACAAAGGCGTCCGCTCCGGCGGCCTGGCCATGCTGAAGGCCTACGTCGATGCCCTGCGCGCCGCCGATCCGGGCCGCGTGGTGCTCGTCGACTCCGGCGATCTCTTCCAGGGAACGCTCGAGTCGAACACGTTCGAGGGCGAGCCGGTCGTCCGCGGCTACAACGCCCTCGGCTACGCCGCCGCGGCGGTCGGGAATCACGAATTCGATTACGGCCCGGTCGGTCCCGCCTCCGTCGCCCAGAAGCCCGGCGACGACGCCCTCG
>JAFAVZ010000372.1 GCA_019242175.1 Acidobacteriota bacterium | reverse complement strand
ATGCTGGGCCGGCTGGAGAGCCGGCCCTACGTTTTCGAAACTCAGTGGCGCAGGTAGTGGCAGTTGTAACCGCCGGGATTCTTCTGCAGGTAATCCTGGTGATAATCCTCCGCCGACCAGAACTGCGTCGCGGGGATCACTTCCGTCACGATCGGACGCGGCCACTTCTTCTGCGCGTTCTTGATCGCGTTCTCCGCGACCGCGCGTTGCGTTTCGTCATGAACGAAAATCGCCGACCGGTACTGCGTCCCGATGTCGTTCCCTTGACGGTTCGCCGTCGTCGGATCGTGCAGGCGGAAGAAGTAGTCGAGCACTTCCTCGTAGGAGATCTTCTCCGGATCGAACTCGATCTCCAGCGCCTCGGCATGGCCGGTGCGCCCCGTCTTCACATCCTCATACCGCGGGCTCGCCAGCGTGCCGCCGGTGTAGCCGACCGTCGTGTCGACTACGCCCGGCAGCTGGCGAACGAACTCCTCCACGCCCCAGAAGCAACCGCCGGCGAGCGTGGCGATCTGCGTCTTCGCCATTACTTCTTCGCCTCTTTCTGGAACAGGTGCACGTACTGCCCGTAGCCCTCGGCCTGCAGCTTGTCGACCGGGATGAACCGCATCGACGCGGAATTCATGCAGTAGCGCATGCCGGTCGGCGCCGGGCCGTCCGGGAAGAGGTGCCCGAGGTGGGAGTCGGCGTGCTTGGAACGGACTTCGGTGCGCTGCATGAAGAACTTGTTGTCCGTCTTCGTCGTGACGTTCGAGGCTTCGAGGGGCTGGGTGAAGCTCGGCCAGCCGGTGCCGGAGTCGAACTTGTCGAGCGAGCTGAAGAGCGGCTCGCCGGAGACCACGTCGACGTAGATGCCGGCCTTGTGGTTGTCCCAGAACTCGTTGCGGAACGGCGGCTCCGTTCCTTCGTGCTGGGTCACGTCGTACTGCATCGGCGTCAGCTTCTGCTTCAGCTCGGCGTCGGAGGGTTTCGGGCCATTGGGCTTCATGAGGGCTCCTTTCGAGGCGGACTGGGCGGCGGAGGGAGCGGCAGAGGGTTTCGTCGCGGCGGAGTACGCCACGGCGGCGGCGATGGTCATCGCGGTGAGCCAAAGCGGTTTGTTCTTGAGCACCGGCTGTCTCCTTGTGCCGAGGAAAACGCCGGAGGATTGCGCTTCGTTCCCGGGCACGGCTGTAGCAGAACCTTCTGACGTCTCACGAGTATTACCTCTCTTGAAAGGAGTTTTTTTCATGTTTTCTCGCAAGCAGAAGTTCCCGATCGGCAAGGTGGCAGCAGGATTTCTCACGGGGGCGCTCTCCGGAGCCGTGCTCGCCCTCCTCTATGCCCCGCTGACCGGCAAGAAGATGCAGAAGAAGGTCGCGAACGCGGCCGGCGACCTCATGGATTCGCTGGAAGACAAGGTCGACGACGTGCAGGCGAAGGTTCGCAAACTCGCCCGCGGCTGAGCATCGCCCCCCTCATGCGCGGCCGCCGGGAAACTTTCCGGCGGCCGCGTTCGTTTGAGGGAGACATGGCCCGCGTCCGCTCCCGCATCCTCCAACGCGCATCTCACGTCCGTCTCGTCGCCCTCCCCGCCATCTGGCTCGCCCTTTTCGCCTACGCCGGCCGACCGCTCGTCGCGGCGGCGCGCGCGGGCGGCATCGCCCCGGCGCTCGCCTGGGGCGGCATCTTCGTCCTGGCGATGGTCGCCCTCTCGCCGATGATCTTCCGCGGCGTGGAGAGCCTCCGCCGCCGCATCTTCCTGCACTGGATCGGCTACGCGACGCTCGCCGTCTTCGCGATGCTCCTCGTGCTCGTCGCCGTCGGCGATGTCGTCCGCTTCGTCTCCTTTCTCACCTCCCTCGCCACCACCCTCCCGCTCCTCAACGGCCGCGCCGTCAGCTTCGCCATCCTCGGCGCCGCCGGCGTTCTGTCGCTCGTCGGGCTGTTCCAGGCGCGCTGCCCGCGCGTGAAACGGGTCAGCGTCGCAATCGACGATCTGCCCGAAGATCTGGAGGGATATCGGATCGTGCAGTGGAGCGATGTGCACGTCGGGCCGACGATTCAGAAGCGCTTCGTCGCGAGCCTCGTCGAGCGGACGAACGCGCTCGAGGCGGATGCGATCGCCATCACCGGCGACCTCGTCGACTCCTACTTTCACGAAGTCGGCGACGCCATCGAGCCGCTGGCCGACCTCCGCGCGCGCGACGGCGTTTTCTACGTCACCGGCAATCACGAGTACTACTGGCGCGCGCACGAGTGGATCCCGGAGCTGCAACGCCGCGGCTTGCAGTTTCTGAAGAACGAGAATCGCCTGATCCGACGCGGAGATGCGACGCTCGCGATGGCCGGCGTCACCGATCCGGTCGGCCGCCACTCGCATGCGCCCGATCCCGACCGCGCCGTCGCCGGCGTTCCGCGCGAGGCGGTCAAAGTGCTGCTCTCGCATCGCCCCCAAACGGCGCAGGATTCCGACCGCCTCGGCGTCCATCTCCAGCTCTCCGGCCACACGCACGGCGGTCAGTTCTTCCCGTTCAACCTGTTCATCCGCTGGTTCCAGCCGGTCGTTGCCGGCCTGCATCGGATCGGGAAGACGCAGCTCTACGTCAGCCGCGGCACGGGCTACTGGGGACCACCCTCGCGGCTCGGCGTCCACGGCGAGATCACCGTTCTCGAGCTGCGCCGCGCTTCGTGATCCCGCGCACGGTGCAATTGCGCAGCGGACCTGCGCCGCGCTGCGTGATCTGCCGCACGGTGTAATTGCGCAGCGGACCTGCGCCGCGCTGCGTGATCTACCGCACGGTGTAGTTGCGCAGCGGACCGTACAATGCACGGTCATGCGTCGGTCCGCTGCCTGTCTCCTCTTCCTGCTATCCGTGTGTCCGGTCGTTTTTGGCCAGACCGTAGAAACGCTTCCGCAGACGGCCGGCGGCCGGCTGATCCAGCAGCTCATCGAAACGGGGCGGATGGATGAGCTGCGCTGGCCCGACTTTTCCGACTACCGCAAGCACCTGCGCAATTTCTACGGGCCGGTCGGCTATGCGAACTTCTGGGTCGGGCGCGACAACAAGGCCACGCCGCAGGCGAAGGCGGTGATCGCGTTGTTCGAGGCCGCCGACGCGAAGGGCATCAACTCCGTCGACTACGACGCGCCGCGCTGGCGCGACCGCATCCTGCTCCTCGAAGTGGGCGGGCCGGCCGCGGAGATCATGGCCGCACGCTTCGACCTCGCGCTCAGCGCCACGCTGATGCGCTACATCTCCGACCTCCATATCGGCCGCATCAACCCGCGCAATCTGCGCTTCGATCTCGACATCGAGGGGAAGAAGTACTACCTGCCGACGCGG
>JAFAVZ010000333.1 GCA_019242175.1 Acidobacteriota bacterium | reverse complement strand
CTGGTCTTCGCAGAGCTGCTCGAAGAGGGTCGTCGTGATCTTGCCGGCGCCGTCGGCCGGTTTCACCTCGAGATGCAGATCCTTCGCGATCGTCGCCACCGCGTCGCGGTTGCGGAGGTCGGCGTCGCTGATCTCTCGGCCCAGCTTCTTCGATGCGGCCGCGCGCGCGGCCTCACGCAGCGAGACGCGAGCGAACGGCGGCGCAAATGACAGCGTCTGCTCGCCGTACTTCACCTGGTCGCCGCCCGTGACCTTCCGCGCGACCGTCGAGATCAGCTCCTCGGTCATCGCCATCAGCTGATGGTAGTCGGCGTACGCCTCGTAGAACTCCATCATCGTGAACTCGGGGTTGTGCTGCGTGGAGATCCCCTCGTTCCGGAAGTTGCGGTTGATCTCGAAGATCTTCTCCATCCCGCCGACCGACAGCCGCTTGAGATACAGCTCCGGCGCGATGCGCAGATAGAGCTGCATGTCGAGCGTGTTGTGGTGCGTGATGAAGGGCCGCGCGAGCGCGCCGCCGGCAATCGGCTGCATCATCGGCGTCTCGACTTCGAGGTAGCCGCGCCCGGTCATGAACTCGCGGATGGCCGCGATGATCCGGCTGCGCGCTTCGAACACCTCGCGCGCCGCGGGATTGACGATCAGATCCAGGTAGCGCTGGCGGTAACGGATCTCGACGTCCGTCAAGCCGTGCCACTTCTCCGGCAGCGGCGTCAGGCACTTCACGAGGAAGTGGACGCGCGTGGCGTGGATCGAGAACTCGTTCGTCTTCGTGCGGAACAGATGCCCTTCGACGCCGATGACGTCGCCGAAGTCGAGCAGCTTGGAGATCTTGTAATCGAGCTCGGGCACCGAATCCTGCCGGACGTACGCCTGCACGGTCTTCAGGCCGTCCGACAGCACGAGAAAGCTCGCCTTGCCGAATGACCTGATGCCGAGAATGCGCCCGCTCGTCGTCGTGCCGATCTTCTCGCCCTCGAGCTCCTCTTTCGTCCGCGCGCCGAAGTTCGAGACGAGCGTCGAGACGTCGTGCGTGCGATCGAACCGGCGCGGATACACGTCCACCCCGAGCTTCTCCAGCTCCTCGAGATTCGCGCGTCTCTGGGCTAACTGCTCTTCAAGTGTGGCCAACTCAGCGTCCTCAGCTCCTCAGCGATTGCGCTCTTCCATCTTCTTCCGTATGCCGTCCAGCATGCCGTTGATGAACTTCACGGCGTCTTCGGTGCTGAACGTCCTGGCCAGCTCGAGCGCTTCATTGATTACTACGGCGTGAGGCGTGTCCTTGTCGCGGATGAACTCGCAGACCGCCATGCGGATGATCAGGCGATCGATGACGGCCATCCGCTCCGGCCGCCAGTTCTCGGCCGAGTCCGCGACGAGCGCATCCACTTCGTCGAGCCGCCGCACGGTGTCCCACGCCAGCGTGCCGGCGAACTCGCGCAGCGCGTCTTCCGGCCGCTTGGCTTCGGCCCACTGCAGATCGAAGAACGTCTCGATGGCGCGGTCGACTTCGGCCTTCCCGACTTCCCACTGATACAGGATCTGCAGGGCCGCCTCGCGCGCGCGGTGACGCCGGTCTTTTTTCACGACTTCAGCTGCGCGATGACGCTCGCCATTTCGATCGCCGCCACCGCCGCTTCCCACCCCTTGTTCGAGGGGCCCTCGCCGGCGCGCTCGATCGCTTCTTCGACCGAGTTCGTCGTCAGCACGCCGAACGTGATCGGCACGCCGGTGGCGGAGGCCGCCGCCGTGATGCCGTGCGAGACCGCCGATGCGATGTACTCGAAGTGCGCGGTCGCGCCGCGGATGAGACAGCCGAGGCAGACGACCGCCTGAAACGTCCTCGTGGCCGCCGCTTGATGGGCGGCCAGCGAGATCTCGAAGGCGCCCGGTACCTTTATTACTGTGATGTCGGTCACGCCGGCCTTCGCGAGCGCGGCCAGCGCGCCGGTCTGCAGCCGATCGGTCACGAAGTCGTTGTATTTCGAGACGACGACCGCCACGCGCCATCCGGCCGCGGCCTGCGTCGCTTCAATGGTTCGCATCGGGGCGTCAGCGCAGCGGAAACGGATACATCAGCCAGCTGACGACGATGCCGACGGCGAGGAAGCCGGCGAACATCATGCCGCCGAGCTTGAGCTGCTCGCGCGCGGAGTCCTTGGCGAGCACGGCGAAGACGAGCGACACGAAGAACGCGAAGAGCGTCATCATCGCGAGGTGACTATGCGCCACGGCCGCTACGTCCTTTACTTTCTTCCCATCGCGACATCGTAGGCGTCGATGATGACGAGGAAGTTCAGCAGGCCGACGACGATCAGAAAGGTGTTGCCGTACTCGTACGAGACGGCGCGGACGTCGCCCTTGCCGTAACCGAGCGGCGCGGCGACGAAGAACAGCACGCCGATCCCGAACTGCGCGAACGCTTCGAGGCCGACGAGCGGATCGGAGAAGTCGAACGGGAAGATCCGCCCCTGGAACATCAGGCCGATCGCGAACATCAGCGGGAGGGCGACGAGAAAAATCAGGCCCTTCTGCCGCCGCCCGAGCCACAGATGGCCGAGGCCCGGCACCGCCCACGCCGCGAGACACAGGAGAACGAGCCCGCCCGGCTGCGTACGTTCGGCGGTCGTACTGCGCGCATTGGCCACTGCCGGCTAGTTTACCATCCCGATCGCCCACGCCACGGCGGCCCCGAGCGGCACGCCCGCGAGCGCGCGGATCCAGTTGGCGGGAGTAATCCCCGTCGTCCACTCGAAGATCAATGTAGCGGCCGTGGGAACGAACGAGATCAACAGCACGGTTCGGGGGTCTACCTTCGCGGCTGCGCC
>JAFAVZ010000297.1 GCA_019242175.1 Acidobacteriota bacterium | reverse complement strand
GCGGAGACGCCGAAGGATCTCCTGATGCGGGCGCGAGGCGCTCGAGCCGGGAGATCCTTCGCCCTCTGCGGGGCTCAGGATGACACGCGAGAAATGTAGGGCCGGCTCTCCAGCCGGCCGCAGTCGAGAATGACGCGGCGGGCCTCGGCCCGCCGCAACCGTTGTTCATGAGGCCGGCTGGAGAGCCGGCCCTACGTCTTTCAGCGCATTGCTCAGAACGGTCCAGACATCCCGAGCCGCAGTACGTCGGCTCGGCGGCGGGGCGGATGTCCGGGATCACGCGGGACGGTTTGTCCGCCAACTGCGAGTGCTCGTCGAAAGCTGACGTGTTGTCATCCTGAGGCGCGGAGACGCCGAAGGATCTCCTGATGCGGGCGCGAGGCGCTCGAGCCGGGAGATCCTTCGCCCCTCTGCGGGGCTCAGGATGACGCGCGAGAAACGTAGGGCCGGCTCTCCAGCCGGCCGCAGTCGAGAATGACGCGGTGGGCCTCGGCCCGCCGCAACGATGGTTCATGGGGCCGGCTGGAGAGCCGGCCCTACGTTTTTCAGTGCATTGCTAGAACGGACAATCCAGACACCCCGAGCCGCAGCACGTTGGTTCGGCGGCGGGGCGGATGTCCGGGATCACGCGGGACGGTTTGTCCGCGCACGACGCGGTTTCGTCGTTCGGCGCCGCGGGGGGCGCGGCGTTCTCCTCGGGGGTCGGCTCCTCGGTCACGGGCGTACGGAACGCGGCGTGGGCGGGAGGCGATTCCTCAGGCGTCGGCCATCAGCTCCGACCAGGGGATCCGGCGCACGGCCTCCACTTTCTCGTCGATCTCCCGCTGTGTGGCCCGGTCTCCAAGCACGCGGCGCAGGTAATCCACTTCCGTGGAGACGAGGCGGTTGTGCTTGGGAAGGATTCGGGTGGCGGCGCTTTGAAGGTTGCGCTCGGAGACGGTGATGAGCTTCGGAGTACGAATACCCTTCTCGTCCATGCAGTCGGCAACTGCGACGCGCGTCAGGGGATTCCTACTGTTGAGGCGTTCACCGTTTTCGCTGGCTTTGTGCCGCGGCGGAGCTACTGCCCACCGCACGCCCCGGCAGCGCCGATCGAAAGCCGATCGTCTGCTGCACGAACTCCTGTCGACCGGGAACGCAGCCGCACAGTGCGCAACGCACGCCGTCGACGTGCGCAGCGGCCGAGTGACCGCAGAGATTGCAGGTTTTCGGCTTGTTCATAAGTGTTATTCAGATCAAGATCTGTGCCCCTTTCACGAGAGAGACATTAGCGCTGCGCGCGCGCAATGCCGAATTTCCTGCCCCGCGTAGAATCGGTGGATGGACAACCGGATCGTCGGAGGAGTCGCGAGCCGGTACGAGGTGCGCGACTACGCCGGGCCGCTGTCGCTGAAAACCGTCGTAAACGGAGGAGCTTCGTGGGAGACGGCGTCGGCGCGGTTTGACCTCGCGCCCGGCGCGGCGCTCGTTCTCAATGATGGCGAGGAGTATTCGATCGTCATCGACGCTCTGCAGCCTGTAGAAACGTTCTGCATCTTCTTCGCGCGAGGATTCGTCGAAGACGCGTTTCGCGCCGCGATCACCTCCAGCGCCCACCTCCTCGACGCCCCCGCTCCACCGCCCGTCGGCTTCTTCGCCCGCACGCACCGCACGCCGAACCTCCTCCGCGCGCTCGACGCGATGCGTTGCGGCGGCGGCTCGATGATCGCCATCGCGAACGCGCTCGTCCGCTGCGAGGTCGACGTGGACGCGGCTGCCGCGCGGCTGCCGGCGCTCAAGCTCGCGACGCGAACGGAGCTCGCGGCGCGGCTGCGACGCGGCGCGGCATTCATCCACGCGAGTCTCGATCGACCATTGACGGTGGAAGACCTCGCGAAAGAGGCGTGCCTCTCGACGTTCCACTTCCACCGCCTCTTCACCGCATTCTTCGGCGAGACGCCGCACCGCCACATCGACCGCCTGCGCCTGGAACGCGCGAAGGCGTTGCTGCGCGGCAGCCGGCGCAGCATCACGGAGATCGCCGGAGAGTGCGGCTTCGAGACGCCGGGCGCATTCGCCACGCGGTTCGCGAAACGCTTCGGCGTACCGCCCCGCGCTTTTCGCAAGAACGGAGAAGTTCGCGCCGCGCCGCACGCCTAAGATGCACGGCATGGACATCTTCGAAGCGATCCAGGCGAACGACTCCGCGGCCTTCGCGCAGCTCCTCGATTCCGATGCGTCGCAGAGCAACGCCCGCCACGACGGCGGCGCGACGCCGATCCTCTGGGCGATCTATCACGGCCGCCCCGAGCTCGCACACGAACTGGTCCGCCGCGGCGCCAGCGTCAGCTTCGCCGAGGCTTGTGCGTTGGGGGACGAGGCGAAAGCGCTGGCGATGCTGAACGAATCGTCGATCGATCAACGCAGCGAAGATGGCTTCCCGCCGGTCAGCCTTGCGATCTTCTTCGGCCACGGCGCGCTCGCCCGCCAGCTCATCGAGCGTGGCGCGAACGTGAATGCCGCGGCCGAAAACGCGCAACGCGTCGCGCCGGTGCACGCCGCCGCGGCGGTCTGCGATCGGGAGACGATGCGCATGCTCCTGGAGCGCGGCGCCGATCCGAACGCGAAGCAGCAGGGCGACTTCACGCCGCTCCACGGTGCGGCGAGCCGCGGCGACCGGGAGATGGCCGAGCTGCTCCTCGCCCACGGCGCCGACCGCCAGGCGAAGAGCGCCGACGGCAAGACGCCGGCCGATGTCGCCCGCGAGCGCGGATATCCGAGCATTGGAGACTTTTTGGCGTCAGAATAGCCAGATGCGGACGGCCCTCCTTCTCGCATCGCTCATGCTTCTCGCTCCTCTCGCGCAGGCCGCGGTCACCGGCTCCCTCGTCGACGAACAGGGCGCGCCGATCGCCGGCGCCACGGTCCAGGCCTTCACCCTCGAGTCGACGACCGAGCTCTCCGCGCGCCTCCGAACGGAGAAGCCGGAGCGCACGCCGCTCGCGACGGCGGAGAGCGACGCGAAAGGCGCGTTCCGTATCGACGTCGCCCGCACGCCGGTGGTCACGCTAGCCGTCACCGCCCCCAACCGCACGGTCATCACCCTCGACGCCGCCGATGGCGAAGACCTCGGCGCCCTCCTTTTCCGCAAGGCCGCGCCGCGCAAAGGCCGCATCACGATGAGCGGCAAGCCGTTGGCGAACGCCGCGATTGGCGGCCGCAGCGGCGCCGTCGTCCGCAGCGACGCGAAAGGCGCATTCGAGATCGCCGAGCCGTCCGCCGGCGATCGCATCCTCGTGTTCCATCCCGACAGCGGCTTCGACGACGTGTCGTTCCGCAATCCGGTCCTCGATCTGCGCGTGGAGCCGGGCATCACCGTGAAGGGCCGCGTCGTCGGTGAAGACGGCAAGCCGGTCGCGCAGGCCGCGTTGGAAGTGATGGGCCGGCCGCAAGGTGTCTCCGCGGACGACGGCTCGTTCGCGCTCGAGCATGTGAACCCGAGCTGGCCGGCGATCCTCGCTCGCGCCGGCGATCGCGTCGGCGTCGTGCTCCGCTCCGCCAAACAGCCTTATGAAATCCGCGTCGGCAATGGCGCGCGTCTCTCCGGCACGGTGCGCGACGCGAAGACGCAGGCGGTCGTCGGCGGCATGCGCCTCACGCTCGCCGCCGAGGCGGCCGTGCAATCGACGGTCTCCGATGCGAAGGGCAACTTCACGTTTGCCCCGATGCCGCCCGCGCCATATCGCCTGAGCGGGATCCATCCCGCCTACTTTTTGACCGCACCGCCGGTCGATCTGCACGGCGGCAAGAGCGAGACGCGCGCGCTCGCCGCAACGCCGCTCTCGCGCGTGAGCGGCACGGTCGCCGACGAGAACCGCAAGCCGGTCGCCGCCGCCTCCGTCACCATCGGCGCCCGTTTCCTCGGCATGTCCGGCGGCATGGGCCGCGCCGCGACGACGAATGCGGCCGGCGAGTTCACGCTGCGCGTTCCGTGGTCCGGTTCGCCCCTCACGATCGAAGCTTCGAAGGACGGCTACGCGACGGCTTCGACGTCGATCACGCTGGCCGAGGGGGAGACGAAGAGCGGTTTGGCGCTGCGCCTCGTGCGCGGGACCGCGTTGAAAGTCGCGGTAGTCGATGCGGACAAGGCGCCGGTGCCGGAGATCGCGGTGCAGTTCTTCCGCATGACCGGCGACGGCCCGAACGACATGCAGCCGGTCACGGTCTGCGATCGCCCCGGATGCACCGTCACCGGCGCGGACGGCATCCTCCAGGTGCAGATCGCGCCGGGCCGCTACGAGCTCCGGCTCAACGGCGAGACGATCGCGATGAGGACCGAGTCGGACGTCACCATCGGCGCGAAGCCGCAGCAGCTGACGGTCACCGTCGAACGCGGTGCGGACGTCAGCGGGCGCGTCGTCTACAGCGATGGCTCGCCGGTGCCGGACGTCTTCATCCGCACTTCCACGACGTCCGGCGCGGCCGCGCGCAGCGACGCGAACGGCGTGTTCACGTTGCACGGCCTGAAGAAAGGGCCGGTCACGCTCGTGACGGAAACGCCCGGCCGTTTCGGTGCGCCGCCGAAGCAGGTGACGGCGCCGGCTTCCGACGTCGTCATCACGCTGCCGAAGCCCGGCCGCCTTGCCGGGCGCGTGGTCGACGCGCAATCGCAGCAGCCGATCGCCGACTTCAGCGTCGGCGTCACGCGCCGCGGCGGCATGCCCTTCGGCGCGCCGCCCACGCCGTTCCACGCGGAAGACGGCGCGTTCACGCTCGACGTCCCGCCCGGCTCCGTCGACCTGAGCGTGACGGCGGCTGGCTACGTGCGCGGCACGGCGACCGGCATCGACGTCGAGGAAGGCAAGAGCGCGAGCGGAGTCGAGGTGAAGCTCGAGCGCGGCGCAAAGCTCACCGGACGCGTGACCTCCGGGGGCGCGCCGGTCAGCGGCGCGTTCGTGCGGGTGCAGGAGTCGGGCATGATGATGTTCGACCGCAGCCCGTCCCAGACTGCGACGGACGCGAACGGCGAGTACGTGCTCGACTCGCTCGCGCCGGGCGAACGGACCATCAGCTTCAACAAGGAAGGCTTCGCCGCGCAACGCAAGAGCGTCGAAGTGAACGCGGCGAAAGACGCGCGCCTCGACGTGGAGCTGGCGCGCGGCCGCGAAGTGCACGGCCGCGTGGTCAACGAGAGCGGGCAGCCGGTGGCGGACGCCGACGTGCGTCCGCAGATCGTGACCAGTGGCCCGATCCGTTCCGACAGTGAAGGCAATTTCCGCATCGGCAACCTCTCCGACCAGCCGATCACGATCCTCGTGATGAAGAGCGGCTACATGGAGGCGCGGCTGGAGAACGTCGATCCCGGTTCGAACGTCAACGTCACGCTCCAACGCGGCGGCACGATCACCGGCCGCATCCTCGGCCTGACCGCCGAGGAGCTGCAGCAGACGATGATCACTGTCTATGTGCCCGGCTCGAACTATGGCGGACGGGCGGGCGCGCGGCCAGACGCGAACGGCAACTTCGTGTTGCAGGGCGTGCCCGACGGGCGGGTGAACGTGGCGGCGATGGTCCGCGCGACGCCCACGCGCCAGAGCGGCGCGAAGTTCGTCGACGTCGTGAACGGCTCGGCGCCGCCGATCGAGATCACGTTCGGCGGCGGCTACACCGTGCGCGGCAATCTCACCCGCGGCGGAGCCCCGCTCACCGGCGCGTATCTCTTCTTCCAGCCCGCCGATCCGCAGAAGCAGACGCCCGTGAACGCCGACGTGCGCGAAGGCGTGTACGAGGCTTCCGGCCTTTCCGCCGGCCCGTACAAGATCGTCGTGCGCCAGTTCACCGGCGCGAGCATCCTGCGCGAGGACTACACGGTCGCGGGCGATGCGCGCCACGACATCGAGATCCGCGCGGCCTCCATCCGCGGCAAAGTCCTCGACGCGAGCACCGCGGCGCCGTTGGCCGACGCGATGGTCGTCATCGACGCTGGCGGCGCGCGCGCCACGACCGACTCGGCAGGCAATTTCGTGATCGACGTCGAAGGCGACGGCGCGTACACGGTGCGCGCGCAACGCCAGCGCTACCAGTCCGCGTCGCGCGACATCACGGTCGCGAACGGGCAGACGGCGCCCGTCGAGCTGCGACTCGAGGCTGCCGACGCTTCGACGGTGCGGGTGGTGGACGCGACGACGGGGCGGCCGGTCGAGGCGTATGTCGGGGTCACCGACGGCGCGCACAAGCAGGTCTACTCGGCGCAGGGCAGCTCCGACGACGGCGTCGCGCGCATCTACGTCGCGCCCGGAACGTACTCGCTCATCGTGCGCGTGAACGGTTACGCGCCGGAGAACGCGACGCTCGTCGTGCCCGGCCCGGAAGTGCGGGTGATGGTGATGCGCGGCGGAACGGTGGTGCTGCAGTCGAAGAGCGCGGCACACGTGCGCGGCAATCTCACGCGCGCCGGCGGTCTGCCGATCCCGATCTTCGACCGCGCCGTGAACGTCCCGCCGGGCGCCTTCACGTTGGAAGTCTTAGGCGAGAGCGGCAAGGGCTCGACGAAGTATCCCGTGACGGTGATCGACGGGCAGACGACGATCGTGCCGGTGGATTGACAGGAGCCATCATGGCCTTCCGTCAGCGGTGTCATCCTGAGGCGCGAAGACGCCGAAGGATCTCCCGGCACGTGCGCTCATCGCCTGCATCAGGAGATCCTTCGCCGTCTTCGCGGCTCAGGATGACAAAGGGTGCATGCCATCGCCTTCATGAACGTGGGGCCGGCTCTCTAGCCGGCCGCAGTCGAGAATGATGCGGCGGGCTCGCCCGCCGCGACGTTGTTTCATTGGGCCGGCTGGAGAGCCGGCCCTACGTGGACACGTAGGCGGTCGTCTCCAGCGGTCCGATCTCCGGGAACGATCCGCCGCGGCTGAAGAACACGTGCGATGCGAACGCGCGCAGCGGCGGCGTGCGCAGCGTCGCGCAGGCGAGCTCCATCGTCAGCGGATGCTCCACCGCGCGGATGGCGCGGCGCATCCACTGCCGCGTGACGAAGCGCGCGCGGAAACGATCGCCGGTGTAGGCGTCGAGCACACGCGCGTCGCCGGTTTCGAGATACGTCGCGATGACGTCGGCGGCGAACGTCGAGAGGCGCATCGCGGCGTCGAGTCCGCCCGCCGTCAGGGGCGAGACGGCGCCCGCTGCGTCGCCGACGAGGAGTCCGCGCCGGTTCGCCAGCTTGCGGAGAATGCCGCCGACCGGAATCAGTCCGCCGCGCCGTTCCATCGCTTTGCGCGAATCGCCGATCGACGCACGGAACTTCGCGAGCGACGAGATCGGATCGAAGCGCTCGCGGTAGCCGGCGACGCCGACGTGCACTTCCTCGCCGTCGTCGAGCGTCCAGGCGATGTAGCCCGGCGCGAGGCGCGGATCGAGATACGCGTGGAGCTCCGGCGCGGCGGTGCCGGAGGAGGGGAGGACGTCTTCGACGCCGACGAGCATCTCCCGGTTCGTCCCGAGCTGCAACGCGCGCGCGACCGCGGAACGCGCGCCATCCGCGCCGACGACGTAGCGCGCGGCGATCCGCTCCTGCTTCCGCCCGCGCTCGACGATCACGTGCTGGTCATCGATGGCGACGAGCCGCGTCGACGGCATCCACGCCACGCCCGCCCGCGCGCATTGCTCGAGCAGGTAGAGATAGATCCACGACATGCGGCCGACGCGGAACTCGTCGTGGTCCGCTGCGAGCCGCAACGGCCGCCGCTTCGGCGACCAGAGCGTGACGTTGCGGATCGCCCGCCCGAGCTGCTCGTCGGGGAGCGGAAAGTCCTCCCACGTTTTGCGAACGAAGATGCCGGTGGTGTGCACGGCATCCGAGAGCGAACGCTTGCGATCGATGAGCAGCACGCGCAGACCGCGTTGCGCCAACAGCCTCGCGCATTGCAGCCCCGCCAACCCCGCGCCGACGATGATGGTGTCCATGCAAGTACTTTATGTCGTAAAGTAGCGTTGCGCAAGGCCGAAGGTTACTGGTTGCTAGTTACTGGTTACTCGCACGGCTGCGCCTGAAATGAGCTGAGGCGCAGCAACCAGCAACTAGCAACCAGTAACTACTCGTGTTTGGAAAAAATGAGCGTGGCGTTCGTCCCGCCGAAGCCGAACGAATTCGACATCATGTGCCGCAGCACCTTTTTCCGCGCCGTGTTCGGCACGTAGTCGAGGTCGCATTCGGGGTCGGGGGTCTCGTAGTTGATCGTCGGCGGCATGATGTCGTTTTCCACCGCGAGCGCGGCGATCGCCGACTCCAGGCCGCCGGCGGCGCCGAGGAGATGGCCGGTCATCGACTTCGTGGAGCTCACGGCCAGCTTGTAGGCGTGATCGCCGAACACCCGTTTGATCGCCACCGTTTCGGTCTTGTCGCCGACTTCCGTCGACGTGCCGTGCGCGTTGATGTAGTCGATCGCGGTGTGCTCGAGGCCCGCGTCCTTCAGCGCGCGCTGCATCACGCGCATCATCCCGCTGCCGTCTTCCGCCGGCGACGTGATGTGGTGCGCGTCGCTCGACATCCCGTAGCCGGTGATCTCGCAGTAGATGTGCGCGCCGCGAGCGATTGCATGCTCGCGTTCCTCGAGAATCAGCACGCCCGAGCCTTCGCCCATCACGAAGCCGTCGCGGTCGAGATCCCACGGACGCGACGCGCGCTCCGGCTCGTCGTTGCGCTTCGAGAGCGCGCGCATCGCCGCGAAGCCGCCGACGGCGAGCGGCGTGATCACTGCCTCGCTGCCGCCGGCGAACATCACGTCTGCCTCGTCGTAGCGAATGATCTTCGCCGCGTCGCCGATCGCGTGTGCGCCGGTCGCGCAGGCCGTGGCCGGCGCCGAGCTCGGACCCTTCGCCCCGAAGCGGATCGAGATCTGCCCCGAGGCGAGGTTGACGATGAGGCCGGGGATGAAGAAGGGGGAGATGCGGCTCGGCCCGCGCTCCATCATCTTCTGGTGCATCTCTTCGATCAGCGGCAGCCCGCCGATGCCCGAGCCGATGATGACGCCCACGCGGTCGCTGTCTTCCGCCTTCAGATCGAGACGGGAGTCATCCACGGCCATCTGCGACGCCGCGATGGCGTAGTGGATGAACGTATCCGACTTCTTCACCTCTTTCTTCTCGATCCAATTCTCGGGGTTGAAGCCGCGGACTTCGCCGGCGATCTGGCAGGCGAATTGGCTCGCATCGAACTTCGTGATGCGTCCGATGCCCGAACGGCCTTCGATGAGGCCCTGCCAGTTCGACTCGTTGCCGATGCCCAGCGGGGAGATCATCCCGATACCCGTGACGACTACGCGTCGTTTCGAATGCAAATTGGCTCCCGAAAAGAAGAACGGTCAGCTGTGAGGCTGACCGCGGCGGTGAGGCGAGCTCGAAAGCAGCAGCGTCAGGACGCCTTGCTCTTCTCGCTGATGTACTTCACGGCGTCGCTGACTTTGCGGATCGTCTCCGCATCTTGGTCGGAGATCTCGACGCCGAACTCCTCCTCGAACGCCATGATCAGCTCGACGGTGTCGAGCGAGTCGGCCCCGAGGTCCTCTACGAACGATGCTTCGGGAGTGACTTCCTCTGCGTCGACGCCGAGTTGCTCGACGATGATTGACTTGACCCTTTCCTCTACCGACATCGGTATCTCCTCCATCTGCATTTCAGGGGTGAAGCAATGCAGGTGGCGTTTTAGCACAACGACTCATCCCCGTCCAAGTGGGTAAGATTCGCGCATGCGCAAGCTTTTCGCCCTGGTCTTTCTCGCCGCGCTCGCCTTCGCGGTCTGGTATGGAAGCCGCTGGTTCACGCAACGCGACCAGGTGAAGGCGACCATCGTCTTCCGCGACTCCGGCGCGTTGCGCAAAGGAGACGCGGTCGTGGAGAAACAGGTCGCCGTCGGACGCATCACTTCCGTCGATACGCTCG
>JAFAVZ010000201.1 GCA_019242175.1 Acidobacteriota bacterium | reverse complement strand
ATCAGCTTCCCCTTGGCCTGAGGATTGGTCTTGTCGTAGATCCACTGCAGGTTCGTCGTCTTGCCGCACAGACCGGGGCCGTAATAGACGATCTTGCAGTTGATCTCCCGGGCGGCGTAGTTGATGAACGTCATGTGGTTTTATTCGCTGAAGAGGCTGTCGATGTCCTCGTCGGTGATCTCAGCGAAGGGCGAGTCGAAGCGGTTCGCATTGTTGCCGCGCTCGGCCTCGGCTTTTTTGAGCAGCTGCTCGAACGTCCGCTCCAGCTCCTGAGACGCCTTCTTCACGCGCAGCCGAACCAGCCCGAGCGACGACTTCTCGTCGAAGATGACCACCAGGATGACCCGCTGAGCGACGAGCGAGATGTGGATGTTGTCCCGCTCCCCCTCGTGGAAGAGGATCGAGAACTCCTTCTCGCCGATGAGCTTGGCGAGGCCGTCGGTCGCGGCGACGTTGCCCGCGGTGAGCGACGCCAGCGACGTGGCATCGACACCGCGCATGTCTCCATGCACGGCGATTTGCTGGCCGTTCTTGTCGACCAGAAAGACGATCTTCGAGTTGGAGTCTACCTGCAGACGATGAAGGATGTCCTTGATCTGCTGGTACTCCTCCTCGTACATGACGAGATCAGGAGTGGCCATTCATTCCCCGTGTTTGAAGCGTGGTTGGACGGGCCGGAAATGTATAACACACATCCCCGCTCTCGTGAGGCGTGAAGACGGAAGGATCGCCCGGCACCGGAAACCCCGTGGGCCAAAACGTAGGGCCGGCTCTCCAGCCGGCCCGATGAAGCATGGTCGCGGCGGCGAGGCCGCCGCATCATTCCCGCCTGGGCCGGCTGAGAGCCGGCCCTACGTTGCGAGCAAGTCAAATCTCGCGCCTTCCCTCGAGCGCCTTCGCCATCGTGACCTGGTCGGCGTACTCCAGATCCCCTCCGACGGGGAGCCCGAACGCCAGCCGGGTGGTCTTGACCTCCAACGGGCGGAGCTGCTGGGCAATGTAGAGCGCCGTCGCCTCGCCCTCGACGTTCGGGTTCGTGGCGATGATCACCTCTCGCACGCTTCCGTTCCGAACGCGGTTCAGGAGGCCGGCGACGTCGATGTCCTGCGGGCCGATGCCTTTCAGGGGAGAAAGCGCGCCGAGGAGGACGTGGAAGACGCCTTTGAAATCGCGCGTCTGCTCGATCGTCTGGATGTTGAACGCCTCTTCGACCACGCAGATCACGGACGGATCGCGGCGCGGATCCGAACAGATCGCGCACGGCTCGACGTCTGTCATGTTGTTGCAGACCGAGCAGCGGAAGATCTTCGACTTCACGTCGAGAATCGCCTCCGCCAGCGCCTCGGCCTCCGCGGTCGGGCGCTTCAGGATGTGATACGCCAGCCGCGAGGCCGACTTGCCGCCGACGCCGGGGAGCTTCGTCAGCTCGTTGATCAAATTGGCCAGCGGCGGCGCGGTCATCGCTCTAGAACAGGCCGGGGATCTTCATGCCGCCGGTCATCGCGCTCATCGTCGACTGCAGCTGCTCGTCGACTTTGCGGCCGGCTTCGTTCACCGCGGCGAGGATGAGATCCTGGAGCATCTCGATGTCGTTCGGATCGACGGCTTCCTTGTCGATGGCGATCCCGAGCAGCTCCTTCGCGCCGGACATCGTCGCCTTCACCATCCCGCCGCCGGCCGTGCCTTCGACGCGGATGTTCGCCATCTGGCTCTGCATCTGCTCCTGCATCTGCTGAGCCTGCTTCATCATCTTGTTGATGTTCATCGTGACTCCTTGATCTCCGCTCCGAGGTGTTTCTGGAAGGACTTGAAGATGGGGTCGTCGCGCAACGCGGAGGGTTTCTCCTCCGCCCGCCGCCCTTCCGCCCGCGGCTCCGGCGCGTCGGCGCGCGCGTCGATGCTGATCTTCTCGCCGAAGACTTCCGTGGCGATCTGCTCGATGGTGGCTTTCGCGTCGAGGAGAAGATCGACGTAGGCCGCGTCGGCGAACGTGTAAATGATGCGATTGCCTTCTTTGGTGGCTGACTTCGCCTGATCGACGTAGCTGGCGATCATCGGCCGCGCCTTCTGCAACCGCGCGGTGAGCGCGGAGAGATCGCCGCTCGCCTTCTGCTGCGGTGCCGAACGTAGGGCCGGCTCTCCAGCCGGCCCCGAGGACCGGCGAGAAGGAGTGCTTGGTGCCGGGGTCGTTCCTCCGCCCAGCGCCTCTTCCACCGCCTTCAACCGCGGGAACGTGGCCGCCTTGAGCAACGCGATCTCGACCGCGAGGCGCTGATGCTCGGCGCGATTCACCGTCTCGTCGTCGCGGATCAGCAGGTTTGCGATGCGCAGCAGATCCGAGTACGAGAAACGCTCTGACAGGGAACGGATGGTGGCGACGTCTTCCGGCGTGCCGGCGATCATCGCCGGCGGTGCGCCGCCCGCGACGAGCAGGAGGTTGCGCACGAAGTTCAGCAGGTCGCGGAAGAGCATCTTGAAGTCGCGACCGCTGTCTGCCGCCTCACCGAGGGCTTCGAGGATCGTTCCGTGATCGCCGTCGCCGATGGAGCCGACGAGGCGGGCGAAGAAGTTCGTGTCGGCGAGACCGAGAATCGTGGCGACGTCGTCCGCTGTGATGTTGCGTCCGGAGAACGCGATGATCTGGTCGAGCAGCGAGAGCGAGTCGCGGACGGAGCCTTCGCCGCGGCGGGCGACGATCTCCAGCGCATCGCGCGTGGCCTCGATGCCTTCCGCCTCGCAGATCTGCTGGAGCCGCGCGAGCAGCTCCTCGAGCGAGACCTTGCGCAGCTGATGGCGCTGCACGCGGGAGATGATCGTGGCCGGGACTTTCGCGATCTCTGTGGTCGCGAACATAAAGATGACGTGGGGCGGCGGCTCCTCGAGGATCTTGAGGAGTGCGTTCCAGGCGCCGGCGGAGAGCATGTGCGCCTCGTCGATGATGAAGACGCGGTACCGGTCGCGCGCGGGCTGGAACTGCGTGACCTCACGCAATTCGCGGATGTTGTCGACGCCCGTGTACGTGGCCGCGTCGATCTCCCGCACGTCGAGGTCGATGCCTTCCGTGATCTCCGTGCAGATCGAGCAGGCGTTGTCCGGCTCCTTCGCCGGCCCGTGCGCGCAGTTGAGCGCCTTCGCCAGAATGCGCGCCGCGGTCGTCTTGCCGATGCCGCGAACGCCGGCAAAGAGATAGGCGTGATGGATCCGCCCCGACTCGATCGCGTTCTGCAACGTCCGCACGACCGTGTCCTGGCCGATCATGTCGGCAAACCGCTGCGGCCGATATTTGCGGGCGAGTGCCTGGTAGGACATACGTGAATTGAGAATTGAGAATTGAGAATTGAGAATTGAGAATTTAAGACGAAAGACGCCGCGTCGGCCGCCTTTCTTTCTCAATTCTCAATTTTCAATTCTCAATTCGCGCGAAGCGCGCGCGCCCGCTCGGAAGAGCCCAGGCCGTTCTGCGTCACGCAGGGTAGGCACCTTATCGCTGCTTCCTTCCGGATCTGACGAGGTTCGGTGCTCCTGCTGCACAGGACCCGGGCTCATCCCAGCGGGCCGCGGCGGCGCATTGTACAACTTCGCCGTCACGCCACCATATGCCCGTGATTCCCGAAAAGGGGTGGGGACGCCAGGTCGTCGTGAAGGCTTGGCCAGCCAGCGCACCGGCAACCTCAGGGGATCAGCAGAACCTTCCCTGCGGTCTGGCGACTTTCGAGGAGGCGATGCGCTTCGCCGGCGTCCTTCAGCGGCAGCTCGCGATCGATGCGCAGGCGGACGCGGCCGCTGGCGAGGTCGGCGAAGAGGTCGCTGGCCCGCCACAGCAGCTCCTCGCGGGTGAGCGTGTAGTGCTGGAGCGCGGGCCGGGTGAGGAAGAGCGCCTTCTTCGCCAGGCGCGAAGGCTCGACCGCCGGAACGACGCCGCTCGACTGGCCGAAGAGCGCCAGCATGCCACGCGTGGCGAGCGACTCCAGGCTCTTGTCGAACGTGGTCTTGCCGACCGAGTCGTAGACGACGTCGACGCCGCGGCCATCGGTCAGCCGCAGCACTTCGGCCTGGAAGTCCTGCGTCGTGTAGTCGATCGCCTCGTCGGCGCCGAGCTCGCGGACGATCTCGAGCTTCTTCGTCGACGCCGTGCCGAACACGCGCGCGCCGCGCGCCTTCACCATCTGCACGAGAATCCCACCCGCCCCGCCCGCCGCGGCGTGGACGAGCACCGTGTGGCCGGCCTTCACCTCGAACGTGCTCGTCACGAGGTAGTGCGCCGTCATCCCTTGCAGCATCGCCGCGGCCGCCGAGCGCGCGTCGACGGCGTCGGGCAGCGGTACGAGCTTGTCCGCCGGCACGATCGCGTATTCGCCGTACGAGCCGCGCGTGCCCGCGTACGCGACGCGATCGCCGACCTTCACGTCCGTCACGCCCTCGCCCACTTCTTCGACGATGCCCGCCGCCTCGGAGCCGGGCGTGAACGGCAACGGCATCGGATAGAGGCCGGTGCGGTGATAGACGTCGATGAAGTTGAGGCCGATCGCCTCGATCTTCACCAGCGCCTCGCCGGCCTTCGGCGCGGGCTTGTCGATCTCCACGTATTCGAGCACTTCCGGGCCGCCGGTGCGGCTCACGACGATCGCTTTCATCAGAACCTCCTCCTCACCACGCCGAACGGAAAGCCTTCTTCGCCTCGGCGATCGCTTTCTCGTCCCGCTTGTAGAACGTCCACTGCTTGATGCGCTTCGCTCGCACGAGTCCTGCCTGGACGAGCACGCGCAGATGCTCGCTGGCCGTCGGCGCGCTCACGCCGAGCTTGTCCGCGATGAAGACGCCGCACACGCCGTCTTTCACGAGGTCGCCGTCGACCTGGGGCGGGAAGTGCGCGGTGGGGTCTTTCAGCCAGAAGAGAACCTGGAGCCGTTTCTCGTTGGCGAGGGCCTTGACGACGTTGACGGATAGCATCTAAGCTAATTTGCCAAATGGCTAACTCCTTGTCAATGCCCGTCACCCTCGACCGCGACGGCATCCTGGCCGCCGCGGAGCTCGTCCGCCCCTACGTTCGGGAGACGCCGGTGCTCGCCTCGCGCGGCGCCGACTTCGGCCTGCCCGACTTCGACCTCCGCTTCAAGCTCGAGTACCTCCAGCACTCCGGCTCGTTCAAGGCGCGCGGCGCGTTCGCCAGCCTCCTGCTGCGCGACGTCCCGTCTGTCGGCGTCGTCGCGGCATCCGGCGGCAATCACGGCGCCGCGGTCGCCTACGCATCGCGAGCGCTCGGCATTCCCGCGTCGATCTACGTCCCGACCGTTTCGTCGCCGGCGAAGATCCAACGCATCCGCGACTACGGCGCTCGCCTCGTCGTCACCGGCGACGTCTACCCGCAGGCGCTCGCGGAGAGTGAGAAGTTCGCGGCCGAGTCGGGCGCCATGCGCATCCATGCCTACGACCAGACCGAAACGCTCCTCGGCCAGGCCACGCTCGGTGTCGAGATCGAACGGCAGATGCCCGACCTCGACACGCTGCTCGTCGCGGTCGGCGGCGGCGGATTGATCGGCGGCCTCGCAGCTTGGCTCGGCGGACGGATTCGCATCGTCGGCGTCGAGCCGTTCGGCGCTCCGACTCTGCACAACGCGCTCGAAGCCGGGAAGCCGGTCGATGCGCCGACGGGAAGCGTCGCGGCGGATTCGCTCTCGCCGCAACGGGTCGGCGAGCTGATGTTCCCGCTCGCGCAGCAACACGTCGCCGAAGTCGTGCTCGTGACCGACGACGCGATCCGCGAGTCGCAACGCAGGCTGTGGAACACCCTGCGCGTCGTCGCCGAGCCGGGCGGCGCGGCGGCGTTCTCCGCGTTGCTCAGCGGCGCCTACAAACCGCGCGAAGGCGAACGCGTCGGGGTGTTGATCTGCGGCGCAAATACGGATGTCGTGCAGTTTTCTATGTAGGGGGCCGGCTTCAACCGGCCCGGGTCGGGCTGAAGCCCGCCCCTACATTTTTCCAGTGAGGAGGACCAGCAATGTCCATCAACGAAAAACTCCAGCAACTCGGCATCACGCTCACCGATCCGGTCAAACCGCTCGCCGCGTTCGTGCCGTTCGTTCAAACCGGAAACCTTCTCTATCTCTCGGGCACGATCTCGAAGCTGCGAGGCAAAGTCGGCGCGGACGTCACCCGCGACGAAGCCAACGAAGCGGCGCGCCTCATCGCCATCGATCTCCTCAGCACGCTTCGATCCGCCACGCAAGATCTCGAGCGCGTGAAGCGCATCGTCAAACTGCTCGTCCTCGTGAACAGTGCGACCGACTTCACCGAGCAGCATCTCGTCGCGAACGGCGCCTCGGAGCTGTTCAAGAACGTTCTCGGCGCGAAGGGGGAACATGCGCGGAGCGCGTTCGGCGTCGCGCAGTTGCCGTTCGGTGCCAGCGTGGAGATCGAGCTGATCGCCGAGCTGGAGTGACTTGCTTTCGCAATCGCCGAGTTGTATAAAACGCGACCAATGTTCGAAGGGCTTTCGATGGTGCCGATGACCTGCGCGTGTCCCATGCGGATCACGAGCGGGCAGGGTTTCGTCGAGAGCTGAAGCAGCACAAGACCGTCAGAAACCAGACCCGCACGGCGTGCCGTCGCGGGTCTTTTTGTTTCTGCGCTCCACGCCGTTCGGGTCATCGAAAAGGAGTGGAGTGATGACCAGACCGATCGCCGTCTACTACGAACATCCCCAGTGGTTCCGCCCTCTTTTCCACGAGCTCGACCGGCGGGAGACGCCGTACGTGCGCATCGACGCCGGCCAGCACGGCTTCGATCCTGCCTCGCCGCCGCGCAATGGCTCGCGTCCGGCACTCTTCTTCAACCGCATGTCACCGTCCGCGTGGAAACGCGGGCGAGGAGCAGCGATTTTCTACACGCACGACTACCTCGCGCACATCGAACGGGAAGGCGTCTCGGTCTTCAACGGCTCCGATGCCTACCGTTTCGAGACCAGCAAAGCCCTCCAGCTCGCACTCCTCTCCCGCCTCGGATTGCCCGCGCCGAGAACGCGCGTCGTGAATCATCCATCGATGTTGCCCGCCGCGTCGGAAGGCTTGGCGTTTCCGTTGATCGTGAAGCCGAACATCGGCGGTAGCGGCGCGGGCATCACGCGCTTCGATCATTTCCGCGAGCTCGTCGTCGCCTCCGAGGATCCGCGGCTCGGCGGCAGCATCGACGGCACGCTGCTCCTGCAGGAGTACCACGCGCCGCGCAACCGCAGCATCGTGCGCGTCGAGACGCTCGAATACCGCTACCTCTACGGAATCCGCGTCCACCTCGGCGACGAGGACGGCTTCGATCTCTGCCCCGCCGACGTGTGCAAGACGACCGACGGCCGCGAGCTGACGTCCGCCGCGTGCCCGGTCGATGCCGTCAAACGAGGACTGAGCGTCGAGGCTTACGAGCCGCCGGCGGACGTCATCGCCGCCGTCGAGCGCATTGCGGCCGAGGCTCGGATTGATGTGGGCGGGGTCGAGTATCTGGAGAGTGAACGCGACGGGAACCTGTACTTCTACGACATCAACGCGCTCTCGAATTTCGTCGCGCAGCCGGAAGCGGTGATCGGCTTCGATCCGACCGCGCGGCTCGTCGATGCGCTGCTGCGGAGGGCGTCATGAGCCTTCGCTACGGATACTGGCTTCCGATGTTCGGCGGCTGGCTGCGCAACGTCGAGGACGAACGGATGGAGGCGACGTGGCGTTACGTGCGCAACCTCGCCATCCGCAGCGAACAGATCGGCTTCGACCTCACACTCCTCGCCGAGCTCAATTTGAACGACATCAAAGGCGTCGACGAGCCGAGTCTCGACGCATGGACGACGGCCGCTGCGCTTGCAGCGGTGACCGATCGACTCGAATTGATGGTCGCCGTGCGGCCGACGTTTCATCATCCGGCGCTGCTCGCGAAGCACGCGGCGAACATCGACCAAATCAGTCGCGGACGGGTGGCGCTGAACGTCGTGTCGGCGTGGTGGCGCGACGAGGTGGAGCAGTACGGCGTCGCGTTCGACGAGCACGACAAACGCTACGAGAGGACAGCCGAGTGGCTGGCGGTGATCGACGGCTTGTGGTCGACGCCGCGGTTCAGCCACAGCGGTGCGCACTACACGATCCGCAACGCGATCCTCGAGCCGAAGCCGGTGCGCAAACCGGTCGTGTACGCGGGCGGCGAGTCGGAGAAAGCGAAGGATCTGATCGCGCTCCGCGCGGACGCGTACGTCATGCATGGCGATCCGCCGGAGCGCCTGCAGCCGAAGATCGACGACATGCGCCGCCGCCGCGAGCGCCTCGCGCCGGAGAAGCCGCCGCTTTCGTTCGGCGTGGCCGGCTTCGTCGTGTGCCGCCGTTCGGAGGAGGAAGCGCGGCGCGAGGTGGAGCGCATCACGAACGTGAAGGCGTCCGCGCGAGGCTTCGCGAATTACGAGCAATGGCTCGCCGGCACGCAGCTCGAGCAACGCGTCACGCTCGAGGACTACTCGGTCTCGAATCGCGGCCTCCGCACGGGACTCGTCGGGACGCCGGAGCAGATCGCGACGCGCCTCGACGAGCTCGAACGCATCGGCATCGATCTCACGCTCCTGCAATTCAGTCCGCAGGCGGAGGAGATGGACCGGTTCGCGATCGAGGTCATCGCTCCGCGCGCCGCAGGAACGGAACGAGTAGCAGTGTGACGAGCAACGCCAGCACGAGCCATGCGAACCAATCGCCGAAACGGAGGTAGAGCGTGGACTCGTGATGGATCGGAACCTTGGCGAGCAGCGTCGTGAAACCACTCGCGCCGCTGCTCGCCTCGGCCAAGATGCGTCCTCGGCTGTCGCTGACGGTGAGCAATCCGTTCTTCGGCGCGCGGGCGATCGAGTAGCCGCTCTCGATGCCGCGCAGCACGGACATCCGCCCGTGATGCCAGCCGTCGATCTCGAAGTCCCAGGCCGGGACGAGCATTAAGCCGACGCCTTGCTTGCCGTACTTGCGTCCGAGGTCCGGAAAGTCGAGGTCTTTGCAGATGGCGACGCCCCACGTGCCGGACGGCTTCTGCATCACGGCCGTCGTCGTTCCCGGCGTGAGCTTCGATTCCCACGGCGGCAGCATGTGCTGCTTGTCGTACGCGAGCACGTCGGTCCTTCCGGACGTGTAGACGCGCGCCTCGTTGTACTTCACCGGCTTCGCCACGCGAATCACGCCGACGACGAGATCGGTCTTGCTCCGGTCGGCGACCTCCTGCAGCGCCGCGTCCTGCACGCGCGTCTCGGGATCGACGACGACCGCGAGCTTCTCCGGCATCACGATCACCTGCGCGCCGTTTCCGGCGAGCTTCGTCGCGTGCGTTGCGTAGTCGCGGAGCAGGCGATCGGGCGGCTCCTGCGGATCGACGTTCTCCTTCAGATCGGAGGCGATGAGGCCGACCGTCACCGTGTTCGCGTTGGGCATCGTGTTGAGGCGCCACGCTCCGTAGCCGAACACCGCGACGAAGAAGGCTGCGGCG
Organism: Acidobacteriota bacterium; assembly: GCA_019242175.1. GTDB lineage: Bacteria > Acidobacteriota > Thermoanaerobaculia > Gp7-AA8 > Gp7-AA8 > JAFAVZ01. The sequence goes on along the minus strand of JAFAVZ010000201.1, from coordinate 4,896 downwards.
CCGATCGCGAGCGCGCGGGTCGGCCGAGCGAGCAGTGTCGCGATCGCTGCGGAGAACGCGAAGAGCGCGAACGTGATCCCCCAGATACCGGTGATCGCGGCGATCTGCAGGATCGGCAGGAAGTTCATCTGCGTGTACGCGAGATTGCCGAACGTGCTGTGCAGAGACGTGATCTCGCTGAGGTACTGATAGCTCGTCCACACCGTGGGAAACGCGAGCGCCGCGGCGATCGAATGGCCGCGCAGGAGGAGCCAGCGGAAGAACACGACGCCGAGCGCGAAGACCAGCGAAGGGACGCCGAGGATGACGAGCGTCAACGGCACCGGATTCCTGCCGAGCATGCTCATGAAGTAGGTCCACATGCTCATGCCGCCGAGGAACCAGGCGATGGCCGAAAGCGCGAACGAGGTGCGGCCCGAGACGCGTGGCGCGAGGACGAGCATCGGCAACGGCGCGAACCACAGCATCGGCCACGCGGGATGCATCCCGGTGCCGTAGAAAGCCGCGGCCGCCGTGGCGAGGGTGGCGGCGAGGGCGATGAGTGCGCGGCGGGTGTCAGGCGCGAAGGCCATCGAGGATCCTCCGGAACGAACGGCGGTAGAGCGCGCGGAAGCGGGTGGGCGATGCTTCGATGCGCCCGCCGAGGTAGAGCAACGTGAGGCCGTGGGCGTGGGCGCCGAGGCTGAAGGTGATCTCCCAGACGTCGTCCTCGCGAAAGTGGCCGGTGCGGATGCCATCCGCCACGATCTCCGCGACGAGGTTCGCCGTCGGCGACTTCCCCTCGCCGAAGTCGGCTGGGAACTGCCGCGCGCCTTCGCGCTTCTCGAGAAACATCAACTCGAAGAGCCGCGGATTGCGTAGCGAGAAGTCGAGATAGATCTCCAACGCGCGCAACAGCCGCTCCTCTGGCGTGCCGCGCGCGTCCTTCTTCGCCAAGGTCCCCGCGAGCTCCGCAAAGCCCGCGTCTGCGAGCGCGTTCAGGAGCGCCGCGCGATCGTGATAGTGACGATAGACCGCCATCGGCGTGATCCCCACGGCCTCTGCGACCCCGCGAATGCTGATGGCGCGCGCGCCTTCTTCATCGAGAACACGCCGCGCGGCGCGGAAGATCTTCTCGGAGGTGCCGACCATGTATACAGCGTATACGAAAGCCGGGCGGAAGGTTTCGACTCGCTTCCATGGACATCGGCGGCTTCGTCGCGGAGGCCGGCGAGAACGCAAACTCGGTGAAGGCTTGGCCAGCAAACGCAGCGGGCAGCGCCCGCTCAGAAGTACGGCAGCCGTCTGGCCAGCTGGAAGCTCGGATCGTTCGTGATGTTGTCGGTCGCCGCGCCGTAAAGGATTGCATCGCCCGACTCGACGAAGATCCGGATCGTCTCGCCGCCGGTCAGGGCGAGGTTCTCGAGGAAGCTTGCGGCGCTGACCTGCTCGAACCACGTCGGCGGATAGCGCTTGAGGAACTCCGTCTTCGTGTAGAAGCCCGCGGGGCTGATGACGACGACCGACAGCACGGCGCCGCGGCCGAGCGTGCGGATGCCGATGTTCATCCGTTGCTGCGCCAGATCGGGCGGAACGATGAGGACCGCGGTGTCTCCCGCCTGCAGCGATCCGGCGAAGCCGACCGTCTCTTCGGTCAGCCCCGACGTTCCCTTCGCGCCGGCATCGTTGAACACGCGCGAGATCACGAGCGGAGGCGGACCGCTGCTGGCCACGACATCCAGGCTTCCAAGTCCGCTCAGCCCCATCGTCGTCGGAAGGTCCGCGTATGACTTCGTCTCTCCTGGCTGGAGCGAATAGGCGAGAGAAGGATCGGCCGCGTTTCCCGATGCACCGGCGCGATGAAAAACGAACTTGCCGTTGATCGCAGCGGCGCCGGGGTTGTGAATCTGCACCGCCGTCTTGAAGAACGATCCCTGGCCACCCGCCGCCGATCCGACGACCGGGACATACAGCGTGTCGCCCGCGGCTCCGCCCGTGAGGGCAAGGCTCCGAGCTGTCTGCACGCTGGGATCGTTCGTGACGTTGTCCGTGCACGACGCGTATGCCAGGAGCGATCCGGTCGTCACGGCGAGATCGATGCTGTCGTTGCCGGCCAACGGCGTCCCCTGAAGAAAGTCTGCCGAGCCTTGCTGCTCGAAAAAGTTCGGAGGATAGGTCTTCGTGAACGTTCCGGTTTGCGTTCCGGCGCTGTTGCGAACCGTCACCTTCACCGTCGCTCCCTGCGAGAACGTGCGCACGCCGATGTTGAGCCGCTGCGTGACGAAGCTCGGCGGCGTGAGGAGCACTCCGTGATCGCCATTCGCCAGCGCCGCCATCGGCTTCAGCGCCTCCTCGGTGAACCCGGACGTGCCCGCCGCGCCGCCATCGTTGAACACGCGCGTCGTCAGTTCCGGCACCGGACCGGACGCAGGAACGACGTCGATGCTGCCCAGGCCATCGCCGATGCCGAACGCCGGCAGGAGGTCCGCGTACGATTTCGAAGCCCACGAGCTGAGCGCGTAGTTGATCGACGGATCGGATGGGGAGGCCGACACGCCTGCCGGATGAAAGACGATCTTGCCGGAGGTTGCGGTCGTGGTGCGGTTGTGCAGCTGCAGCGCGGTGCGGAAGTTCGAGCCAGATGCACCGCGAGCCGATCCCGCGACGACGATGACGCGGGCCGGATCGGTCGAAGGATTCGTGGTCGAGCCGAAGATGCCGAACGTGCCGAGGCTGGTGACCGTCGCGGTCACGGTTTGGTTCGTCACGTCGAGGCGGCTTCCAGACACGGGAAGCCATGTGCCGCCCGAGAACTGGTAGAGGGTGAGCGTGTTCTCGAAGATGTCCGAACGGATTCGCGACGGGTCGTACTTCACCGTCAGCTGCACCGGCTGCAGCAGCGCGATCGGCCCCGGAGTGAACGAATAGATGGTGTTGAAGTCGAGCGTCGGGAAAGCGGGCGAGCTGTACGCCTCCTCGACGTGGAAATTGACGTTGCCCGCGACCGCGCCGGCCGGCAGCTTCAACGACATCCAGCCGCTCATCAGCGAGACGCGTCCGCCCCCAGGAGTCAGCGTTCCGTCATCCGCGACTTCGTTGGGATCGATCTTCGCCGCGAGGAACGCGTCCGACGTGTCGCTGCCGAGGACGTTGTTGAGGACCTTGCGAAAGCCGTAGACCGAGGTGGTGTTCGAGAAGACGACGTTCTGTCCGGCCAGCGAGGCCGACGCCAGTCCCTGCATCGCCGCCGGCAGCTTCGCGTAGGTGAAGCCATTGAGCTGACACAACGCCCACGGAAGCTTGCCCTGGTTGACGCGGTCGAGACTCATGGCGCACGCATCGGTGATCGGCGGCGCGCCGCCGATTCCGCTGACGTAGAACGACGCGACTTTCGCGAAGTCTTCGTACGAGAAGAAATGGCGGCCGTAGAAAAGCGTGTGCGTGTATTCGTGAACCGTCAGCAGCTGATACGGAACCGTACTGACGTACTGCGCCTCGAACGGCTCGAAGAAGTTCGTCCGGTTCGCGTACCAGAAGCAACCGAACGAGCCGGTTCTCCCGCTATAGGCCGGATATTGGCCCGCGTCGCCGGTGAGTCCGGACGCGTAGTTGCCGCACCACGTGTCGTTGGCGACGTGGATGTCGAACGGCTGGAGCGCGGGCAGCGAGTCGACGCCCATCAATTGAATGAGCTGACTCTTCGCCTGCTTGAACCCCGAGTAGAACGCATAGATCGTGTTTGCGTCGACCGGGCACGGCTCGGGACAGACAATGCGAAACGTGTCGCCGGAGCTCTGGTACGCGCGGTACTGCGCGGTCGGAGTCGTGTGGCCGTTCTGATCGCCCGAGATCGAGAAGACCGTGGAGGGCACCGAAGGGAACTGCGCCTGCGCCCCGAGCGCGAGGGAGAGCGACACGAAGAGGCGGATGGCAGTCGTCTTCATGACTGCAAAGGTACACGACAGCCAGCATGCGTTTTGTGATGCGACGTCAGACTCTGCGAATCGCGATCAGCGCGAGCGTCCCGAGAAGGACCGACAGCAGTGCGAGCATGCCCGCGGAGAGCGTCGGAATCTCGCCGCCGACGGTCAGTGCTGCGGTCGTCGCGCCGCCGGTCGAAGGTGGCGCGTTCGCCGAGGTGAGGCCGCCGTTCGGGATCACGTTCGCGTAGTTGCCGGGAGTCGCGGTCACGAGCACGTTCACCACGCACGAACCGTTCGCGGGAATCGTCCCGCCGGTGAGCGCGAGCGAGCCTCCGCCGTTGGTGGCCACGACCGTGCCCCCGCATGTCGTCGACGGATTCGCGGGAGTGGCGTTCGTGAGACCGGCCGGGTAAGTGTCGGTGAAAGTCGCGCCCGTGATCGCGAACGAGTTCGGATTCGTCAGCGTGATGGTGAGCGTCGACGTGCCGAACGGCAGGATCGTGGGCGGCTGGAATGCTTTGGCGATCGACGGCGCGGTCGCTGCGAGCGCCTCGAACGTCACCGCGTCGCCGTTCGGGCTTGGATCGGGAGTCGTCGCGCTGCTGCTCGCGGCGACCGTGCGCGTGCCCGCGGCGTTCGCGGACGCGAGCACCTGCAGGGTGCGCGTCATGCCGATGGGCGTGGCGCCACTCCACGTGCAGACGATCGCGCCGCCGGCGCCGCTCGCAGGCGTGGTGCACGACGCGCCGCTCGCGGTATGGCTGGAGTAGCCGAGGCTCGCGTCGAGAGTGATGGTGATCTGCACGTCCTGCGCATCGCTCGGACCGTGGTTCTCGCTGCTGGCGGTGAACGCGACCGGCACTCCGATCTCGGCCTGGACAGCCGCGGCGTGCAGGGTCAACTGCAGATCGGCCGATGCACCGACGATCGTGGCGGCGGTTGCGCTGTTGTTCACGAGGTTGATGTCGGCGCTTGCAGCACCGGCTGTAGCAGT